>NZ_JBQIKP010000025.1:0-65963 GCF_056796775.1 Schaedlerella sp. | reverse complement strand
TATTTAATGTGATTTCAAGGAAAGGGGAGAATGTATATGAACGTGAACTACAAATTTATTTTCGCTGCGGCTTTCGGTTTTTTATCCTCACTGCTGGGGGTATTGGCGATGCCGGTCTTGCTGGTGGTGCTGTGCAACATCATTGATTACGCCACCGGCCTGATGGCGTCCCCGTACCGCTCACAGGATATCAATTCCTATAAAAGTATCCGGGGAATCGGGAAGAAAATATGCATGTGGCTGCTGATCGTAGTGGGCGTCATCATTGACCAGACGTTATTGTATGCTTCGGACACGGTAGGAATCCGGATGCCGTTCACTTTTTTGGTGGCCTGCATCGTGGCTCTGTGGATCATCTGCAATGAGATCATCAGCATCCTGGAGAACGTGAAGGATATGGGAGTAAAAATCCCCGGCTTCCTGGAACCGCTGGTCAGGATCATCAAGTCCCAGGTGGAGGAGATGGGGGAACAGCAGGAAAGCGAAATAGAAAAGAAGCACAGAGAGGGCGAATGATCGTCCTCTCTTTTTGCGCCGGCGCAAAAGTCCGGCAGGAAGGAGAAAGATATGCCAAAACTATTTTACATTGCGGGACACGGTGCTGGGGATCCCGGAGCAACCGGAAACAAATATCAGGAAGCGGAAAGGGTCCGGGCACTTGGAAACAGATTAAAAGCAATCGGTGGAGCCAACGTGATCCTGGGGGATTTTAACAGGAACTATTATGCTGACAACGGGATCAGTACGCTGAATATACCAAAGGATTACCTGATCCTTGAAGCGCACATGGACGCAGGGGCACCATCTGCTAGAGGCGGGCACGTTATCATCAACGCGGGATTTACAGCGGACAAATATGATTCTGCGCTTGCGGCTATGCTTTCCAGGATTCTTCCAGGCAGTTCCAGTATGATTGTTGGGAGAAATGACCTTGCAAATCCGAACAGAGCGGCCGCATGTGGGTATAATTACCGTCTGGTAGAATTTGGATTTATTACAAACGCAGAGGATGTCCGGATATTTAATTCCAGGATGGATGATATTGCATGCGGGATCCTGGATGCGTTTGGAATTGGGAAATTAGAGTTGAAATCAGAGGAGGAAGAAGACATGAGAGAGATCGTTCAGGCGAAAAATGGAAAAGGGCAGTATTATTTTGACGGATATGCGTTGCATGGCTTTTCATCAGGAGCAGAAAAGAAGGTTATCATGGATATGTATAAGCGGCATACCGGAAGGGATCTGAAAACGCATGTTTATTCAGACGAGGACTTTGAGAAACTGGCCAAAGTTCTTGCAAGAAATGGAAAATAGACTTCGCAGCCAGACAGTGACTGAATGGTAAGGTGTGCCGATTCCGGCAGCCGCCCGGCAGGGCGTGCGGGTTCGAATCCTGTCTTTCCATGCGGAGTTTACTGAAGAGAGATATATTTATGTCATTTCTACCTTTTACGGGCCAGTTCTTCTGTGCCGATATCCGTCAAAATTCCGGTCACTTCCTTATACGGCATCGTATACCTCTGCGAAAGATACCGCATGGATGCGGCAAGTTCCCCGTCAGGACCACCAAACTGCGATATAATCACCTGTGCCATCTCCGGATTTGTCTGGGTGATCTTCACCGGATACTGCAGTCTTTTTTCATAATTCCACATAAATCAGCATCCCCCTTCCTGCCATGGCCATGGCTCATTGATCCAGTTCCATTTTTCGCAGTCGGAACAGACCGCGGTGTCGATCGTCAGAGGTCCGAAGTTCTCTGCGTATTCCTTCAGCGCTTCGTTGCGCATGCAGCTGTATTTTCGGAAAAATTCCATTGCCTCTTCATCGCACGGATGGGTGTCCAGATAAAGCTTCACGTCATCGACCGCAAAGCTGACTTCATTGATGTGGTTCAGCAGATCTGCCCTGCAGGTGAAATTTTTCATCGTTTCCAGCCCCCTCTCCCAAGAAACGGTTTGTTCAGTTCTTCAAAGATGGTGCCTGCGCAGAAACCTTCGCAGATATCGGAAATTCCGCACCAGGTCTGCCAGGGGACATATGCCATGGCAATGGGCATGCCGTAAAGCGGGTCATCCATCATGCGGGCACAGCTTTTCGGAACCTTGCGTTCCCGGCATTCGGCCGCCTCTTTTGCCTCCGGTATAGGCGCGCAGCATCCGCAGTCCTCCCTCTGCATGGGCTCCATTCTGGGTGCCGGTTCACAGCAGCGTGTATCCATCTGCGGAGCGGAGGACTGGCATCCCGTATGCATGCCGGGGCTGTGGCGCATCGGACGCATATTGCCCTGGCGTCCATAACGCATATTGTTTTGATAATTCGCCATTTGCGATTACTCCTTCCAAGATTCGGTTTACAATAATATACTATGGAAAAAAGACAAAAAAGGTTCCTTTCAAAAAATTACGTTGTTTTTATAAATAAAAAAAGCTATAATAATGAAGGATTAATTTCTGTTTCCAGTAAAAATCTAATGACAGTCTTGTATTGTTTGTCGTGGAAAACAGAATTTATGGGAATAATAGTTACGAATCACAGCCGTATGAGAAAATATGCCGCTTTGCGGCTGCGGCCGGCGCAATATTTACGGCAGATTTCATCGGCCGTGAGTATCATTGAAATTTTACGAATGAAAGATTCAGGCCAGATTACGGGATAAAGGAGATAAGGATTTATGTGTGGGTTTGCAGGATTTGTCGGGGAGGTTGAGAACCGGGAGAAGGTACTCGTGGATATGATGAATACCATCATCCATCGGGGACCGGACAGTGAAGGAAAGTTCGTGGACGGAGACGCGGCGCTGGGGTTTCGGCGTCTGAGCATCATCGACCTTTCGGAAGTCGGGGATCAGCCTTTATATAATGAAGATAAAAGCAAGGTGCTGGTGTTCAACGGGGAGATCTATAATTATCAGGAGCTGCGCAAAGAACTGGCGGAAGCGGGGCATGTGTTCGTATCCAATACGGATTCGGAGACTCTGCTCCACGGATACGAGGAGTGGGGGGAAAAGCTTTTGGACCGTCTGCGTGGCATGTATGCCTTTGCGATCTGGGACAGAAAAAAGAAGCGTCTGTTTGCGGCCAGAGATATTTTCGGGATCAAGCCCCTTTACTATGCACAGATGAACGGGACGCTGCTGTTCGGTTCGGAGATCAAGTCCTTTCTGGAACATCCGCGGTTTGACAAGATTTTTAATGAGGATGCCCTTGGAAATTATCTCTCCTTTCAGTTTGTGCCCACCAATGAGACCTTTTTTAAAGGCGTGTTCTGCCTGCAGCCCGGACATTATTTCCTGTATGAGAATGGAAAGCTGGAGATCAGGCGGTACTTTGAACCTCACTTTACCGGGGACTGCCAAAAGTCCTTCGAGGAAGTGGTGGAAGAGGTCGAGGCGGTCATGAAGGAGTCTGTGCAAATGCATAAGATCAGTGATGTGGAGGTGGCTTCGTATCTGTCCAGCGGCGTGGATTCCAGCTATCTCACCTATCTGGGACAGGTGGACCGCACGTTTACGGTGGGATTTGACGAGGGGAAGTACAGTGAGATTCAGGACGCGAAGGAATTTGCGGCAAGCATCCATATGCAGAATGACGCCAGGGTCATCACCCCGGAAGAATATTGGGACCGACTGTCGGATATTCAGTATTATATGGATGAGCCGGTGGCGGACCCGGCAGCGATCGCGCTCTTTTTTCTGAGCGAGGAGGCGGCCAAAAAAGTTAAGGTGGTGCTTTCCGGAGAGGGATCGGACGAGTTGTTCGGCGGATATAACATTTACTGTGAACCGTTGGAGCATACGGCCTTCAACAAGATCCCCATGTCGATCCGGCGTGTCCTTGGAAAATTTGCGGAGTACTGCCTGCCCCGACGGATGAAGGGCAGAGGCTTTCTGATGCGCCACGGCAAGACGCTGGAGGAACGTTATTTTGCGAATGCCACCAACATCTTTACGGAGCGGGAGGCAGACAAGCTTCTGAAAAAAGGATGCGCGCCGGGGATCCAGCGGGTGACAAAGCCCTTGTATGACCGTGTGAAGGGCAAGGACCCTGTCACGAAGATGCAGTATGTAGACCTTCACCTCTGGCTGGTCCATGATATCCTGATGAAGGGGGATAAGATGGGCATGGCAAATTCTCTGGAGGTGCGGGTGCCGTTTTTGGATAAGAAGGTGCTGGAGCTGGCACAGACACTGCCGCTGGACTACAAGGTCCGGGCGCCGAAGACGAAGGTTGCGCTGCGGGGGGCCGCGGAGAAGGTCATCCGGAGCAAGACCGCGGAAAAGAAGAAGCTGGGCTTCCCGATTCCAATCCGGGTGTGGCTCAGGGAAGAGAAATATTACCAAAGAGTGCGGGAGATGTTCACTTCGGAAGCGGCAAGGAAGTTTTTCAATACGGAAATCCTGCTGAAGATGCTGGATGGACATAAGAATGGCAAGAAAGTAAATGAAAAGACGGATGACAGCAGGAAAATCTGGTCGGTATATATCTTTTTGGTATGGTATGACAGGTTCTTTGGGCACGAAAAGCCGGTGCATCCGGCCAGGCTGTCGGCGGTCTGAGCAGTGCCGCATACCGGACGGGTTCCAATTCAAAAAGCTGCATGCAGGTAAGCCGCTGGATTGTAGCCGCAAAGACTGACATG
The DNA here is from genome assembly GCF_056796775.1 of Schaedlerella sp. NCBI lineage: Bacteria > Bacillati > Bacillota > Clostridia > Lachnospirales > Lachnospiraceae > Schaedlerella > Schaedlerella sp. Next base: position 61,322 of record NZ_JBQIKP010000025.1, on the reverse strand, counting down.
CAGGTGATCTGCCGGATTGCAGCCGCACAGACAGAAAAGAATCAGCAGCCGCATAAAAATGGAAAAAGAATCAGCAGCCGTTTATAAAGGGGAGAGAATATGAGAAGCAGAACTGTACGGCCGCTCAGGCGGCGGGATCACGGGGCAGGTCAAAAGCAGAATGGTGACGGGTATTCGGGAAGTCATGCTCAGGTACGGCAGGCCCGGCAGAGCAGACAGACTGGCCCGCATGCGGACCAATCCTATGGCATGCAGCACTCCGTCTATGCTGTACCCCGGGAAGGAGAGCGATATCCGGAGGAAGAAAAGGACGGACGGAAAAAGCGCGGGATCCTTTCCAGAATCCTTGTTACGGATGCACAGTATTTTGATTATGACCTGCTGCTGGTGATCATTTTTCTGATGTGCCTTGGGCTGATTATGCTGTACAGTACCAGCTCCTATGAAAATGGGACCTACTATTTCAGCAGGCAGGCATTGTTCGGGGCTGCCAGCTTTGCCGTGATGCTCTTGGTATCTAAGATTGATTACCACATTTACGGTGCATTTTCGTTTGAATGCTATCTGCTGGCGATGCTTCTGATGGCGTTGGTGCAGACACCTCTCGGACACAGTGCCAACGGCGCCAGGCGGTGGATCAAGATTACGGAGTCGCTGACCTTCCAGCCGGCCGAGGTCATGAAGATCGCGATCATTCTGTTTATTTCCTATGAGCTCTGCCGGCTGGGAAATAAAGCACATACGAGGGAGGGGGTGGTCCGTGTCTTTGCGTTCGGCATTGCGGCGACTCTTGGGGTGAGGTATCTGACGGATAATCTGAGTACGGCCATCATCGTACTTGCGATCACTTGTATCCTGTATTTTGTCGTACATCCGAAGCTGAAGCCTTTCCTGGCCATGCTGGCAGGAGGATTTGTTATGCTTTTCGTATTGGTCAGCTTCCTCTCCGCGTCCATCTCCGAGAGCGACAATTTCCGGCTATCCCGGATCATTACCTGGCTGGATCCGGAAAACCATACAGATACCGGAGGATTCCAGGTCATGCAGGGATTGTATGCCATCGGCTCCGGAGGTTTTTTCGGGAAAGGGCTGGGAAACAGCACCCAGAAGCTTGGAGTCATCCCGGAGGCGCAGAATGATATGATCCTGGCCATTGTCTGTGAAGAACTGGGAGTGTTTGGATCTATCATCATTTTATTGCTGTTCGGTCTGTTGCTTTACCGTCTGATGTTCATCGCAAGAAATGCGCCGGACTTATATGGATCCCTGGTTGCGACGGGAATTTTTGCGCATATTGCGCTGCAGGTGATCCTGAATGTCATGGTCGTGACGAATACGATTCCGACAACAGGGATCACGCTGCCGTTTATCAGCTATGGCGGGACTTCGGTCCTGTTCCTGATGGTTGAGATGGGGATCGCGCTTGGGATCGCTAGGAAGATTAAGATAAAGGAAATGTAATTTCATGGTTGCTGTTCACACGGTGTCGCGCGCCTGCTGCACGGCGTCCGGCCAATCAAGTAACATTTCATGTGATTTCAAACAGAATCTGGAAAATAGTTCTTTTCAGGATAGGGAAAATATGATATAATCACATGTAGTAATGAATACTATATGAAATAGAATCATATTTGAAAGGCTTGGGACAGAATTATGAGTTATAAAGTGATTGTTGACAGCTGCGGGGAACTGACCGAGGAGATGAAAGCGAGCGGGAATTTTGAAACAGCATCTTTGACCATGGAAGTCGGGGGTGTCCGCATCATGGACGACACGTCCTTTGATCAGGCGGATTTTCTCAGAAGGGTTGCAGAATGCCCTGAGAGTCCGAAGTCGTCCTGTCCGTCACCGGAGGATTATATGGAGAAGTACCGCTGTGAGGCGGAGCGGGTCTATGCGGTGACACTGACGGCAGAGCTGAGCGGTTCCTATAACAGCGCGGTGCTGGCAAAGAACTTATATATAGAAGAATATGGAGAAAAGAACATTCATGTCTTTAATTCACGTTCCGCATCCATCGGGGAGACGCTGATTGCTATGAAGGTGCAGGAATGCGAAGAGACGGGAATGACATTCGAGCAGGTAGTCGATACGGTGGAGCGCTATATTGACGGACAGCATACGTATTTCGTGCTGGAGAATCTGGATACGCTCCGTAAAAACGGACGGCTCACCGGGATCAAGTCTCTGGTGGCCGGGGCGCTGAATATCAAGCCTGTGATGGCGGCCACGCCGGAGGGGACGATCTGTCAGATCGGTCAGGCCAGAGGCATCAAAAAGGCACTGGCGAAGATGGCAGACCAGATTGCGGAGGAAACCCAGGAAGCAGAGGAGAAGATCCTGGCAATTTCCAACTGCAACTGCAGGGAGCGTGCCCGGGAGGTCGAGAGGATGCTGCTGGCAAAGATGAAGGTGAAGGCCAGCTTTATCATTGACACGGCGGGGATCAGCAGCATGTATGCCAATGACGGCGGAATAATTGTTGTAGTTTGAAAAAAAATGTGATATACTTAGGGAACGGGCATTCGGAGAACGTTCGGTGAGGACGGCCGGAAGTTTTCCGGCTGTATAAATGATAGACAGCGCAGCAGATGAGTCTGCTGTCTGCCGCTCTGTACAAGAGTGCCTGAGCATAAAAAGGAGATCAGAAAGATGAGTCAGGAAAAGATAGACCGTTATAAACAGGAAAAAGCAAACCGGAAGAAGAATATGAAGAAGCAGCGCATGATGAGTTGGGCGCGCAAGGGTGTGCTGACTCTGGCTGGGCTGGCCCTGGTTGGCTGGCTGGGATACTCTGCGTATGACAGATTTTCTTCAAATAAAACCCGGGAGACGACGACGGTGAATTATGAAGCGGTGAATTCTTATTTGATCGATCTTACGGAGGAATAATCGTAAAAAAAGAAGCTGCTGTCTGAGGTGCAAAAGCCTTGGACAGCAGCTTTTTTATGATCATTTCTCCGAATTTTCTAATAGAACAAAGACTCTCCCGGAGTATATTCACAGCAGCGCATCTCAAAAAATGAAAAAAAAGGGTTGAAAAAGGGAGTGATGTGGGGTACAATGGATTCAAGTGGTAGAAAGTGGTGAACAGTGGAGTGAAATGGGGTGAAAGTGGAACCCGTTGACAGAAGGAGTTCTCAATGTTACTAGGGGAGTTTAATCACAGCATCGATGAAAAGGGCCGTTTGATCATCCCCGCAAAGCTGCGGGAGGATCTGGGCGACAGCTTTGTGATCTGCAATGGTCTGGAGGGCTGTCTGTTTGTGTATTCCCAGGAAGAGTGGAACAAATTCGTTCAGGAACTGGAAACCCTGCCACGTATGAACAAGGATGCCAGAATATTTAAGCGCTATTTCTTCGGAAGTGCTTCGGAGGGCAGTTTTGACAAGCAGGGGAGAGTGCTTGTCCCGCCTTCTCTCAGAAAAGCGGCACATCTTGAAAAGGACGTTGTCCTTGTGGGAGTTCAGGATCGTGTGGAGATCTGGGATAAGGAGCTTTGGGAAGAGAAGAGCATGGTCAGTGAAGAAGACCTGGATGCGATTGCGGAACGCATGGAAGCAATCGGGATCCGGATATAATGTGGTCAGCACACTAGGAGGATAGAATGGCATTTCAACACACTTCAGTCTTACTGAAAGAGACAGTAGACTCTCTGGCGGTGAAGCCGGACGGGATCTATGTAGACGCCACACTGGGCGGAGGTGGACATGCCTTTGAGGTGTGCAGACGTCTAAGCGACAAGGGGAGATTCATAGGGATAGATCAGGACGCTGCTGCGATCGAAGCAGCCAGTGTCCGCCTAGAGGGCTTTGGGAAGATGGTCACGGTCATTCGGAGCAATTATTGTGACATCGGCCCTCAGCTTCGGGCTGTCGGAATTAAAAAAGTCGATGGGATTGTTCTTGATCTGGGAGTATCCTCGTATCAGCTGGATAAGGCTGAACGGGGATTTTCTTACCGATTGGACGCGCCTCTGGACATGCGGATGGACCAGAGGCAGGTCCAGACGGCAAAGGATATCATTAATTCTTACAGTGAGCAGGACCTGTACCGTATCATTCGTGATTACGGGGAAGACAGGTTTGCGAAAAATATTGCAAAGCATATCGCAATGGAGCGGGAGAAGGCGCCGATCGAGACAACGGAACAGCTCAATGAAGTGATTCGGCATGCCATACCCATGAAGATCAGAAAGGCTTCCGGCCATCCGTCTAAACGGACGTTCCAGGCGCTTCGTATCGAACTGAACCGGGAACTGGACGTATTGGAGGGAACGCTGGATGAGATGATCGACATGCTGAATCCGGGGGGAAGGATCTGTATCATCACCTTCCATTCGCTGGAGGACAGGATTGTGAAGCGGACATTCCGCAGGCAGGAGAATCCCTGTACCTGTCCCAGCCATTTTCCGGTCTGTGTCTGCGGGAACGTTTCAAAGGGGAAGGTGGTCACGAACAAGCCGATCCTTCCTGGAAAGGAGGAACTGGAATATAACAGCCGTTCGAAGAGCGCGAAGCTGCGCGTTTTTGAACGGTCCTGATGACTTGAGATAATTGGAAGGAGTATATAAAATAGATTTTATCAGGAAGGGGAGAATCCTGGTAAAAAAGGAAAGGGGCGTAAGAACGATGGCATCGACAAAGACGACCACATATTCGATTTACGGAAGACAAGCTTATGAGAATTCTTTTCATGGAGATACCGTGAATCTGGATCTGTCTCAGATCAGAAGCAGCGTATCCCGGGGAACCACCCGCATCGGGTCGGTTGCGGATGAGTTGCGGCGTGGAAGTCAGGGCGGACAGGTATATGTGTACGACAACATTGCCCGTCAGCCAGAAGTTCCGCCCGTACACATGCCGGTTGGGGAACCGGAGTACAGACAAAAGACAAGCCGTCAGGTCCTTAAGAACCGGAGGCGGGCGCTGAGCATGAATACGGCTTATGCGGTATTTCTTGCGTCTGCGGCGATCTTTGCCGTAGTGATCTGTTCGCTGTATCTTAGACTGCAGTCGGAGACGGTTGCCAGATCGGAGAACATTACGGCGCTGCAGAGGGAGCTTGCGGAGCTGACGGAGAAGAACGATGCCGCGTATCAGGCGGCGGCAGATTCCATCAACCTGAACACCGTAAGGGACAGGGCGTTGAATCAGCTTGGGATGGTGTATGCGTCTCAGGGAAGAGTCGTATCCTATCAAAATCCGACAACAGACTGCGTGAAGCAGTATAATGACATTCCGGACAACGGCGTCCTGGCAAAGTCGGGAAAGCTGGCAGAGTAGGATACCGGCAGAGATCTCTGCGAACGGCGGCAGACGGGAACAAGCAGGAAGGAGTATACATACAGCGGCAGATGGCGGTACCAAAACGTAGAAACAGATTTGATTTTCTGACAAAAAAATTTCCAAAGAGGATGCAGGAAAAGCTGGTAATGGTCTTTATGGGAGTCGTACTAGCTTTTGTTGCTTTAATCGGAAAAATTACATATATCAATGCGTCGAAAGGAAGCGGCTACACGAAGATCGTGCTGGAACAGCAGCAGTACGACAGTCGGGTTATCCCCTACAAGAGGGGGGATATCGTAGACTGCAACGGAACCAGGATGGCAACCAGCGAACGGGTCTACAATGTGATCCTGGATGTATATGTGATGCTGTCGGAGGAAAAATATAAAAAGCCGACCATGGAGGTGCTGAAAACCGTATTCGGCATTCCCGAGGGAACGGTGCAGGAGATCATTGAGGAACGGCCCGACAGCCGGTATGAGATCCTTGCCAAAAAGATCTCCTATGAAAAGGCCCAGGAATTTGACGAGATTGATGGGGATGAAGAGAACTATCCGGACGTGCGGGGTATCTGGCTGGAGGAGGATTACCAGAGAAGCTACCCTTACGGCCGTCTGGCAAGTGATGTGGTCGGTTTTGTGGTAGGTACAAATGAGGGCGCGATCGGCATCGAAAGTGCCTATAATAACATTCTGAATGGGACAAATGGACGGGAATACGGATATTTTAACGACGACGCGACGATTGAACGGACTGTGAAGGCATCTAAAAACGGCAATACGGTGGTGTCGACCATTGATGTCACGCTACAGAGCATGGTGGAACAATGCATCCGGGAGTTCAATGAGGCGCATGCCGGAGAAGCCCGCCCGGGACAGCTTGGCAGCAAGAATACGGCGGTCATGATCATGAATCCGAATACAGGGGCGATCCTGGCGGAGGCATCCTACCCGGATTTTGATCTGAACAATCCGAGAGATCTGTCCATCCTGTATTCCGGGGAACAGTGGAGCGCCATGTCGGAGGAGGAACAGCTGACAGCCATGAATGATCTGTGGAGAAATTTTTGTGTCAGCGATACCTTTGAACCCGGGTCCACGGTCAAGCCGATGACCGTGGCGGCAGGACTGGAATCTGGGATCCTGCAGGGAGATGAAACCTATGCATGCTATGGGAGTCTTCATGTGGGAGACTATGACATTTCCTGCCACCAGAAGACCGGGCACGGGAACGAGACCGTACAGGATGCGGTGGCCTATTCCTGCAATGTGGCGATGATGCATATGGCGGAAAAGATCGGGGTGGATCATTTCCTGCGGTATCAGCACATCTTCGGCTTCGGAGAATATACAGGGATTGACCTTCCGGGAGAGGCCTATACGGAGGGACTTCTTTTTAATAAAGAAAATATGCTGGATGTGAACCTTGCCACCTGCTCCTTCGGACAGGGGTTTAATGCTACCATGACCCAGGTGGCGTCGGCTTTTTGCTCCCTGGTAAACGGGGGATACTATTATCAGCCTCATGTGGTGAAGCAGATTCAGGACGGGGACGGCAAGGTCGTGGAGATCAAGGATCCGGTACTGTTGAGAAAAACAGTGTCCGCCGAGACCGCAGAGCAGTTAAAGCCTTATCTGCGCGCGGTGATGGAATATGGGACCGGGATCAATGCCCAGGTTCCGGGCTATGACATCGGCGGTAAGACCGGGACCGCGGAAAAGCTTCCCAGGGAAGCGGAGAATTATGTGCTTTCCTTTATCGGCTGCGCGCCGCTGGAGAATCCGGAGGTGGTGGTCTACGTAGTGATCGATGAGCCTAATGTGGCAAGGCAGGAGACCAGCCAGTACGTACTGGAGCTGTCTCAGAAGATTATGGCCCAGGCATTTCCATACCTGGATATTACCATGAAAGAGGATGATGTTCCGGAGGAAACTAAGGAAGAGCAGCAGCCGGAAGACAATGCTGGACAGGAAGAGTATACATCCTATAACGAGAACTACGAGGATACCTATTCCAACCCGGACGGCGCTTATATCGACGAGGACTACAACCCGGATCTGGACGGATGGGCCGAAGAGATGCCGGTGGAATACCAGGTGCCTTATCCGGAAGAAGATACCCCGTGAGACGGCCGAACGGTCATAATGGGATGCCTATTGGATATAGGGAATAAGAAACGCATGCATAACCTTACAAAAGAGATAATATGTTATAAAAATATCTTTTGTAAGGTTTTTCTATGAAAAACAGGACATATAATAAGAAGAAGATGCTTGTTGTCTTCTGCGCGGCCTGTATCATTATTTTCGGTCTCATTGCCCGGCTGGTCTACCTGATGATCTTTGACGCCGGGTATTACCAGAAAAAAGCGGAGGCTCTTCACGAGAGGGAGCGTGAGATCAAGGCGGCCCGTGGCGAGATCGTGGACAGGAATGGCAACGTCCTGGCAACCAACAAGACGGTCTGTACGATTTCGGTTATCCACAGCCAGATCGAAGATCCCCAGGCCGTGATCCAAACCCTGGCCCGGGAACTGGAGATGGAGGAAGCCAGCGTGCGCAGGCGCGTGGAAAAGGTCTCCTCTATGGAAAAGGTAAAGACCAATGTGGACAAAGAGACCGGCGACCTGATTCGGGGATATAATCTGGCAGGAGTCAAGGTAGATGAAGATTTTAAGCGGTACTATGTCTATGATGAGCTTGCCTCCAAAGTGCTTGGATTTACAGGCGGCGACAACCAGGGCATTATCGGGCTGGAGGTCAAATATGAGGATGACCTGAAAGGAAAAAACGGAACCATACTGACAGTGACGGATGCCCGGGGAATTGAGCTGGAGGGCGTGGCGGAGGACCGGATAGAGCCGGTGGCGGGCAATACGCTGCAGATCAGCCTGGATTATAATATCCAGTTCTTCTGTACCCAGGCGGCTTACAAGGTGATGGAGGAAAAGCAGGCGGATAGTGTGTCGGTGATCCTGATGAACCCTCAGAACGGGGAGATCCTTGCTATGGTCAATGCACCGGAATTTAATCTGAATGATCCCTTTACTCTGAATGCGGATGCTTCCGGAGTTACCGATGAAGAGAAACAAAACCTGCTGAACCAGATGTGGAGAAACGGCTGTATCAACGATACCTACGAGCCGGGATCCACATTTAAGATCATCACATCCTCGGCCTGCCTGGAGGAGGGGGTGGTCAGCCTTTCGGACAGCTTTTCCTGCCCCGGATACCGGATGGTGGAGGATCGGAAGATCCGGTGCCATAAGGTGGGGGGACACGGTGCGGAGACCTTTGTCCAGGGACTGCAGAATTCCTGCAATCCGGTATTCATCGACATCGGCCTGAGACTGGGAGCGGACCGATTTTATGACTATTTTAAGCAATTCGGACTGATGAGCCTGACCAATGTAGATCTTCCGGGAGAGGCCGGAACAATCATGCATAAGAAAGAGGATATCGGGATCGTAGAGCTTGCGACCATGACCTTCGGGCAGTCCTTCCAGATCACCCCGATCCAGATGCTGACAACCGTCAGCTCGCTGATCAACGGCGGAAGACGAGTGACGCCCCACTTCGGGATGGCAGTCCTGGACCGAGACGGCACGCGGGTCAGGGAGTTTTCCTATAAAGAGAAAAAAGGAGTGGTATCGGAGGAAACGTCGGCCACCATGCGGACGCTTCTGGAAAGTGTTGTGGCCGAAGGCGGCGGAAAAAAGGCCTATATTGAAGGGTATCGGATCGGCGGCAAGACCGCGACCTCTCAGACGTTGCCCAGAAGCGCCCATAAGTATATCGCTTCCTTCATTGGCTTTACGCCGGCAGACGATCCCCGGGTCATCGGCATGGTGGTGATCCACAATCCCCAGGGTGTCTACTACGGTGGTACCATTGCGGCTCCGGTGCTGCAGAGCATCTATGACAATGTACTCCCTTACCTGGGCATCCAAAAAGAAATCGTAGAAAAAGAGGAAAATCGTGAAAATGCGGAATGAAACGCGGTAAGACAACTCATGATTGAAAAAGGGGACAGAATGCGGTATACTGTAAACGGTTAGACAAAAGAGATGTGAGGTGGATGTATGGCAGAACATATCGTGATACCAGTATTGATTTCATTTGCGCTGAGTGTGATCATGGGACCGGTGGTGATCCCATTTCTTAGAAAGCTGAAAGTCGGGCAGACGGAGCGTGCGGAGGGAGTGAAGTCGCATTTAAAGAAGGCGGGGACTCCGACTATGGGCGGTGTGATGATCCTGGTCAGCGTGATCATCACGTCACTGTTCTATGTGAAGGATTATCCGAAGATCATCCCGGTGCTGTTTCTGACAGTTGGATTCGGTCTGATCGGATTTCTGGATGATTATCTGAAGGTGGTGATGAAGCGTTCCGACGGATTGTATCCGGGACAGAAGATGGTGCTGCAGGTGGCGGTGACGGCGGTATTTGCGTTCTATCTTGTGAAGATCGCGGAGGTTCCGCTGGTGCTTTTGATCCCATTCTCCGGCGGGAGTTATCTGGATATCGGGTGGGTGGCTGTGCCGCTCTTGTTTGTGGCAGTTATCGGAACGGTCAACGGAACCAATTTTACGGACGGACTGGATGGGCTTGCGTCCAGCGTGACGGTACTGGTGGCGACCTTTTTTACCGTGGTGGCGATCGGATCCAAAAGCGGGATCGAACCGATCACCTGTGCGGTGGTGGGAGCTTTGATGGGATTCCTTCTATTTAATGTACACCCGGCCAGCGTATTTATGGGGGACACCGGTTCTCTGGCACTGGGCGGTTTTGTGGCAGGGACGGCTTATATGATGCAGATGCCTTTGTTCATTATCATCGTAGGCCTGATCTATGTGGTAGAAGTGGTATCTGTCATGATCCAGGTAACATATTTTAAGAAAACAGGCGGAAAAAGATTCTTTAAGATGGCACCGATCCATCATCATTTTGAATTGTGTGGATGGTCAGAGACACGGGTGGTCGCCGTATTTTCCATTACGACCGCGATCCTGTGCCTGATCGCATTGATGGGGGTATGATGATATGAGCATGGAGATCAAAGGAAAAAAAGTACTGGTATTTGGTTCGGGGATCAGCGGTGTGGCGGCAGGGCAGCTTTTGCTCAGCGAAGGCGCGGAGGTGATCCTGTATGACGGCAATGTTTCCCTGGACAGGGCAATGCTTCGAGCGGAGCTTTTAGAAGGCGCGGAAGGACTGCTTTCTTCGCCGGAGGAGAAAGAGAAGCTTTCCGGACGGGCGCGGGTGATCCTGGGAGATTTTCCGGAGGAGGAGCTGGATACCCTGGCGCTGGTGGTGATCAGCCCCGGTGTGCCGCTGGACCTGCCGGTGGTAAAACGGATGCATGAGATGCAGCTCCCGGTATGGGGCGAGATTGAACTGTCCTATGTGTACGGGCAGGGTGATGTGCTGGCCATTACCGGGACCAACGGGAAGACGACGACTACAGCGCTGCTGGGCGAGATCATGAAGAACTATAAAGAAAGCGTCTACGTGGTGGGTAATATCGGCAATCCATACGCCTGCGTGGCTTCGGAAACGAGGCCGGAATCCGTCATTGTGGCGGAGATGAGCAGCTTCCAGCTGGAAACGATACATACCTTCTGTCCGGTGGTCAGCGCGGTGCTGAATATCACTCCGGATCATCTGAACCGCCATCATACGATGGAAGCATATATTGAAGCAAAGAAAAATATCTTCCGCAACCAGACGGCGGAACATACCTGCGTACTGAACTATGAAGACGAAGTGACCAGAAGGTTCGGAGAAAATACGAACGCGCGGGTTCTATATTTCAGCAGCCGGCGTAAACTGGAAAGAGGGATCTGTCTGGACAGCAGCAGGATCATTTACCGGGATAAAGAACAGGTACAGATCTGCCGTACAGATGAGCTCCAGCTCCTGGGGGTCCATAACTATGAAAATGTGATGGCTGCTGCGGCCATGGCGATCGCATACGGGGTTCCCATGGAGATCATCCGGAAGACTGTAAAAAAATTCAAAGGAGTAGAACACCGGATTGAATTTGTGGCAGAGACAGCCGGTGTGGCGTATTACAATGATTCCAAGGCCACCAATCCGGACGCGGCCATCCGGGGCATCCAGGCCATGAACCGGCCCACGCTCCTGATCGGCGGTGGCTATGACAAAAATTCCGATTATGAGGACTGGATCCGTGCCTTTCACGGGAAGGTCAAAAAGCTGGTGCTGCTGGGGCAGACCGCAGAAAAGATCGCGGCTGCGGCGCACAGGCTGGGATTTGAGGATACGATCCTGGTAGAGACCTTTGAGGAGGCGGTAAAGACCTGCGTGAGATTTGCCATGCCGGGTGATGCGGTACTGCTTTCCCCTGCCTGCGCAAGCTGGGGAATGTTTAAAAATTATGAAGAACGGGGAGATAAATTCAAAGAGCTTGTGCAGCAGCTGAGTACGCTCTGAGCTGCGGAACATCTATCGTTAAGGAGTGGATTTATATGCCCAAAAAGCAGGGCCGGCGGCGCTATGACTACACGATGCTGACGGTGGTGCTTGTTCTGGTCGTGATTGGTCTGGTGCTTCTCTACAGCACCAGTACCTACAACGGGCAGGTCAAGTTCCACGATCCGTTCTACTATCTGAAAAAACAGGGATTTGCGACGGTACTTGGACTGGCAGGGATGTTTTTTGTCGCCGGGATCGACTACCATAAATGGGTGCCTCTGGCCAATCTGGGTTATCTGACGGCAGTGCTTTTGTCCGTTGCGGTCATGTTTGTGGGAGACGAATACAATGGGTCCAAAAGATGGCTGTCTTTGGGCCCTGTTTCATTTCAGCCTTCGGAATTTGCCAAGGTGGCGATCATCTTTTTCCTGGCCTGCCTGGTGACGAAGCATGTAAAGACCATGGGAAAATTCACCACGCTGATTCGGGTGATGCTTCCCGTGCTTCCCGTCGTGGCCCTGGTGGGGGCCAGTAATCTGAGCACCGCTATCATCATCCTGGGAATTGCGGCAGTCCTGATCTTCGTGGCAAGCCCAAAGTATGTGCAGTTTATCGCGATGGGAGCAGCAGGCATCGGATTTATGGGAATCTTTCTGGCGCTGGAAAGTTACCGCCTGGAGCGTCTGGCAATCTGGAGAAACCCGGAGCAGTATGAGAAGGGATATCAGACTCTGCAGGGGCTGTATGCCATCGGTTCGGGAGGACTTTTTGGCAGAGGGCTGGGAGAGAGCGTACAAAAGCTGGGTTTCCTGCCGGAGGCGCAGAATGACATGATCTTTTCGATCATCTGTGAGGAGCTGGGCCTGGTCGGGGCAAGCTTCATCGTGCTCTTGTTTCTGATCCTGATCTGGCGCTTTTTCGTGATCGCCACCCGGGCCAAGGATCTGCTGGGCGCTTTGATCGCGTCAGGGGCCATGGCTCATATGATGATCCAGGTGATCCTGAACATTGCTGTTGTGACGAATTCCATTCCCAATACCGGTATCACGCTGCCCTTTATCAGCTATGGGGGAACCTCTGTTTTGTTCCTGCTGCTGGAAATGGGGCTTGTGCTCAGCGTATCTGTGGCCTGCGGTTCGGCAGGCGGCAAACCATAAAGAAGAAACAGACGGACCTGACCTTGCGGGCTCTCCTGCAAAAGACGGTCTTGTCAGCGACAAACCATAAGGAGGAATTTCATGACAGCGAAGAGAAGTCCGGAGGGCAGCACTCGACGGATTCCATCCGGCGGTCCTCCCGGCCGGGGAATGGACAGAGAAGAAGCATATGACGACCGCCGGAGCGCGCGCCGATCCGGAACCGCGCAGAGACCTGCGGACCGCAGAAATTCCGAAAGCTCAGGAGGCGGGGAGCAGAGCCGCCCGACTGGAAGCCGGTCTGCTCCTGCAAGAGGGGATGGCCGTATGTCCGGAAGCCGGTCCGCTCCTGCAAGAGGGGATGGCCGTATGTCCGGAAGCCGGTCCGCTCCTGCAAGAGGGGATGGTCGTATGTCCGGAAGCCGGTCCGCTCCTGCAAGAGGGGATGGTCGTATGTCCGGAAGCCGGGCGGCTCCTGTAAGAGGAGCGCCGCCTGAGAGACGTTCCGAAAAACAAAAAGAAGGCAGGTCCGGCGCGGCCAAGAGAAGCGGAAGCGGACCAAGTCAGAGCAGACAGGCCCGGGAGAAAAGCTCGGGAAGAGCTCCGGGCAGCAAAGCAAAGGCAGGCCATGCAAGGGAGAACCGGGAAGGCCGTCAGATGCCTGAATCCGGAAGACAGGGAAAACAGGCCGAAAGGCCGAAATCCCGGTGGAAGCTTCTGCTGATAATCCTGCTGGGGACTGCGTTCATAGCGGGTGTGGGTTTCCTTGCGATCCAGCTGTTTGAGACAAAGAAGATCACAGTTACCGGCAATCAGTATGTTTCAGAGCAGGAGGTCATCGACTGGCTTCTGGCGGATGAGTATTCCGGCAATTCTCTGTATTTATTGTGGAAATATAACCAGAATGATGTGCAGCAGCTTCCCGCTGTAGAAGAGACGAAGGTAGGACTCAAAAACCTGGTGGAGGTTCAGGTGCAGGTGAAGGAAAAAAGCTTCAGCGGACGGATTGACTATAATGAGGCGTTTTTGTATTTTGACCAGGAAGGGATCGCTTCCCTGATCACCGGAACCGAGATCGAAGGGGTACCTTATATAGAAGGAATGGAGATCAATCCGGAGGAAGTCCTTCTTGGGAGTGTGCTTCCGGTTACGGACGGACAGATCTTTGAGGAATTGAAGACTTTGATGCCGCTGCTGGAAAAGCAGGAATTGTCTCCGGACAGGATTAGCTGTGCGGGGGCGGATCTGACCCTGCATTTCGGGGGTGTCCGGGTGCAGATCGGAAGCGGCCAGTTTGCGGACAGGCTGGCCCAGGTGCCGCCGATCTTGGAAAAGCTGGCCGAGCTGTATGCGGATCAGACAGGAGTCCTTCATCTGGAAAATTATGATATTTCCGGGAGCTCCATCCGCTTTGTGCCGGACACCGCAGCGCAGCCTCAGCCCGAAACCCAGTGATCAGAACGAAAAAATGGAAAAAAGGTGCATAAATTGATTAAAAAAATCAGAAAATACACAAAAATCTATTGATTATTTCCCGAAAAGACTTTATTATATACTTATTGGATTGTATCATTCAATGGTAAGGAATGCTAGAGTATTGATAATAGATGATAAAGGAGGAAGTACTCTTGTTAGAAATTAAAACCAACGAATCAGAAGCTGCCGCGCGAATTATCGTAATCGGAGTCGGCGGAGGCGGCAACAATGCTGTGAACCGTATGATTGATGAACAGATTGCAGGTGTAGAATTTATTGCGATCAATACAGATAAACAGGCACTGCAGTTATGCAAGGCACCCACTCTGATGCAGATCGGAGAAAAGCTTACCAAGGGGCTTGGCGCCGGAGCACAGCCGGAAGTAGGCGAGAAGGCGGCGGAGGAGAGCGAGGAAGATATCTCTGCTGCTCTCAAAGGTGCGGACATGGTATTCGTAACCTGCGGGATGGGCGGCGGAACCGGAACCGGCGCGACTCCGGTTGTGGCAAGGATTGCGAAGAATCAGGGGGCTTTGACGGTGGGGGTTGTGACCAAGCCGTTCCGCTTTGAGTCCAGAACCCGTATGGCGAATGCGCTTGCGGGGATCGACAAGTTAAAAGAGAGTGTGGACACTTTGATCGTCATTCCCAATGACAAGCTGCTGGAGGTTGTGGATAGAAGAACGACCATGCCGGAGGCTTTGAAGAAGGCGGACGAGGTCCTGCAGCAGGGTATCCAGGGCATCACGGACCTGATCAATGTGCCGTCCCTGATCAACTTGGACTTTGCGGATGTCCAGACTGTCATGAAGGACAAGGGTATCGCCCACATTGGAATCGGTGAGGGACGCGGGGATGACAAGGCACTTGAGGCTGTGAAGCAGGCAGTGGCAAGTCCTCTGCTGGAGACTACGATCCAGGGTGCTTCCCACGTGATCATCAATGTATCCGGCGACATCACTCTGATGGATGCATCGGACGCGGCAGAATTTGTACAAGAGCTCGCCGGAGAGAACGCAAATATCATCTTCGGTGCTACTTATGATGACTCCAAGTCTGATGAAGCGAAGATCACCGTGATTGCTACGGGCTTACATAATGTAGGCGGCAGTTCTTCCAAGCTCAAAGCAAGACTGGAAGGACAGCAGAAGATGGGATCCATCCTTCCTTCCGGAGATATGGTGAGCCGGATGCCGATGGACGGAGGCGCAATGAGAAGCGCGGGAACCAGAGCTCCGGCAGGCACACGGCCGATGGGAGGTCCGTCTCCAACGATCCAGCCAAGAACGACTTCCAGCAATGTAAGGGAACAGTCGATCAAGATTCCGGATTTCTTTAAAAAATAGTATGGAAAACCAGCCTGCGGCGGTTTTTCTGCATACAATGGCATTTCAAAACCGCTTTTCTTTTATGGGAAAAGCGGTTTTTTTGTCGAACTTTTTTGTCGAAATATATTCTCAAAGTCTCGTCAGCATCTGACAAAAATCCGATATGGTACGGCATATAATAATTTTTGTGCATGAGGACTTGTTCGGCCATCCTGGAGAGGGAAGTGAAGCATGTATTATGAGCTGTACATAGATGTATTGTTTCTGATCAATTTTATGATGGACTCTCTGCTCCTTATGGCAGTCAAAAAGGTGCTGAGATGTCCGGTAAAAAATGGCCGCGTGTTTGTCGGGAGCGGACTCGGAGCCGTTCTCACATGTGTGCTCGTGGCGCTGCCGCTGCCGACTGCGGTGAGGCTTTTGGCTTATTATGCGGGGATTCCCAGCATGATGATCCGGGTCGGACTGGATATACGTAAGGGAAGGCAATTTTGGAAAGCCTTCGGTCTTTTATACGTATCGGCATTTCTGATGGGAGGAATGCTGCAGATCCTCCGGCCCTGGGTTCGGACAGGAAGTATTTTTTTTGCCTCGGCAGTGCCCATTTACTATCTGATGTACGGAATCTGGAGATTCCTGACCATGCTGAGAAAACAGGAGGAGCGGCTCTGCGAAGTTGTGCTGCACGTAGGGCCGGAAACGTACAGGATGCATGCGCTGTTGGATACAGGAAACGGATTGACCGATCCCATATCAGGGGACCCGGTGAGCGTCATTGATCCAGCCTGCGCGCAGAAGATGCTGGAGAAAGAAAGAACAGATACGGGGGTACGGTATATCCCTTACCGCACGGTTGGCGGGGAAGGGGTGATGCCTGTATTCCGGGCAGAACAGATGGAGGTCTTTCTGCCGGGAGAAAAGGGGGAGTTCAGAATGCGGCGTCCGATCATCGGAATCTGTGAGGGTCAGATTTCAGGACATGAGGAGTATCAGATGATCTTGAATCCGGATGTTCTGGCCTGCTGATCCTTTGCGGACGACTGATGACAGGAGGATACGGGAAATAATCCGTATTTGAAATCTGCCGCGCAGATTGGTTACAAATAAAGGAGGAAAAAAAGAATGGTTGTTAAGGTAGCCGTACCACGACAGTTTAAGCTGAAAATTATACCGGATTTCAGAGGGATTTTCTTTTCCAATCAGAAGGAGATTCATTACATAGGGGGATCGGAGGTGCTTCCGGCGCCGCTCGAGACCGAGGAAGAATCAGAAGTGATTGACAGGCTCGGGACTGAGCGGGATGAGCAGGCCAAAAAACTGCTGATCGAACACAATCTGCGGCTGGTCGTCTATATCGCGAAAAAATTTGACAACACGGGGGTAGGAGTGGAGGATCTGATCTCAATCGGGACCATCGGACTGATCAAGGCGATCAATACCTTTAATCCGAATAAAAATATCAAGCTGGCCACCTATGCCTCCCGATGTATCGAAAATGAGATATTGATGTATCTGCGACGGAATAATAAGACGAAGATGGAGGTATCCATTGATGAACCTCTGAATGTAGACTGGGACGGAAATGAACTGCTGCTTTCCGATATCCTGGGAACCGAGGAGGACACGATCACCAAGGACCTGGAAAACGAGGCGGAACGGCGGCTCCTTGTGAAGGCCATCAATAAGCTGTCCAGCCGGGAAAAGCTGATCGTCCGCATGCGTTTCGGACTGGACAATCCGGACGGAGAGGAGAAGACCCAGAAAGAGGTGGCGGATTATCTGGGGATCTCCCAGTCCTACATCTCACGGCTTGAGAAAAAGATCATGCAGCGGCTGAAACGGGAGATGGTGCGTTACCAGTAAAAAATGGAATATCAGTTCATGCCCGCAGGATGCTTCGGCCAGCCGCTGGGTAAAAAAATCCTTTACGCTTCACCAATACAATGCTATAATATCCACAGGACTAATCATTTTAATTTGCAGGTTCCATTTCCTGATACCAGGATATTCAGGTCTGATATTCCGGGGGCGGGATATGGATCTTGCAGGAGAGCGTGGTGAAGAGAATGAAACTGACATTTGTTGGGGCTGCCCACGAGGTGACTGGAAGCTGTCATCTGCTGCAGGCGGCGGGGAAGAACATTCTGGTGGACTGCGGTATGGAACAGGGGATTGACCTGTATGAGAATCCCGGGCTTCCGATCGCGGAGAATGAGGTCGATTATGTGCTGCTGACCCATGCCCACATCGACCATTCGGGCATGATCCCGAAGCTGGTGAAGGAAGGCTTCAAGGGCGAGGTGGTAAGTACCTTTGCCACATCGGACCTGTGCAATATCATGCTTCGCGATAGCGCCCACATTCAGGAATTTGAGGCAGAGTGGCGCAACAGAAAGGGCAAGCGTGCCGGCTATCCGGAATATGAGCCTGTTTATGTGATGCAGGACGCGCTGGACGCGATCGAGCTGTTCAGGCCCTGCGGCTACGGACAGAGGATCCAGCTCTGTGAAGGGATTGAGGTCCGTTTTACGGATGTGGGACATCTGCTGGGGTCTTCCAGTATTGAGATCTGGGTGACGGAAGGAGAGGAACAGCGCAAGATCGTATTCTCCGGTGACGTAGGAAACCAGAACCAGCCGATCCTCCGGGAACCGTCCTATACGGAGGAGGCGGATTATGTGGTCATCGAATCTACATATGGAAACCGGCTCCATTCCACGGAAAAGGTGGATTATATCGGGACATTTACCCGGATCGTCAAGGAGACTTTTGACAAGGGCGGCAATGTGGTGATCCCGTCCTTTGCGGTAGGACGTACCCAGGAGCTTCTGTATTTTATCCGGGAGATCAAGGAGCAGAACCTCCTGCCGGAATACGCGGATTTTGAGGTATACCTGGACAGCCCGCTGGCTATTGAGGCTACCAAGGTGTTTACAAAGAACATGAAAGGCTGTTTTGACGAGGCGGCCTTAAAGCTGGTCAATTCCGGGATCAACCCGCTGGTGTTCCCGGGGCTGAAGATCTCGACGGGCAGCGAGGATTCTAAGCAGATCAACTTTATCGAGAGGCCGAAGGTGATCATATCTGCTTCCGGCATGTGTGAGGCCGGGCGGATCCGCCACCATCTGAAGCATAACCTGTGGCGGGAGGAATGCACGATCCTGTTCGTTGGCTACCAGGCGGGAGGCACGCTGGGACGCCGGATCCTGGAGGGCGAGAAGGAGGTCAAGCTTTTCGGCGAGACCATCGAAGTCCGGGCACGGATCGAAAGCCTGAAGGGAATCAGCGGACATGCGGACCTGGACGGGCTGCTGAAGTGGCTGGAAGGTTTCAAAAAACCTCTGAAGCGGGTATTTGTCGTTCACGGCGAGGATACGGTGACAGAGGAATTTGCCCAGACCGTGGAGGAAAAGTTCGGATTTCCGGCATTTGCGCCGTTCCCCGGCGGAGAAGCGGATCTGATTGCGGATGAGATCCTTTCCGAGGGCGTCCGGATTCCGGTTAAGACCAAGAAGCCGGCACAGAAGAAGGCTGACGCGGCGACAGAACGTCTGCTTTCCGCTGCCAGATGGCTTGTGGAAGTGGCTGCCAGATGTGAGGGCATGGCCAATAAGGATAAGGCGAAGTTTGAGGCTCAGATCCTGAATCTTGCGGATAAGTGGGAGATCAAGTAATAAAAAGCGACTGTAAACAATGAGAAAGCCATGCGCCGGTGCATGAAGGCAGATGCCGGTGCATGGTGTATTGTGATGTGAAAAAGGCCGTGTATGGGATTGCCGGTATGCGGGAACATCAAAGAGGATCTTGAAAGGGGGAATGCCGGCTGAGGTGCCGCCAAAGATGCAGAGCTGCCGCTGTCTGATCAGGGACAGCCGTATGGACGCTGCAGAACAGAAGATTTTTTGGCTATACAAAAATACGAACAGAAAAGAGAGGAATGAAACATGGACAGTACATGGGGGATTTTTGCGATCATCGTCATCTATCTGGTGGGAATGGTCGCCGTGGGAATCTACTTTATGAGGAGAAACAAGTCAACAGGAGACTATTATCTTGGCGGGAGGAAGCTGGGGCCGATCGTGACCGCGATGAGCGCGGAGGCATCGGATATGAGCAGCTGGCTTCTGATGGGCCTGCCGGGAGTCGCTTATCTGACCGGTGTGGCAGACGCGGCGTGGACAGCCATCGGACTGGCCGTGGGAACCTATTTCAACTGGCTCATCGTGGCAAAACGTCTGAGGAGGTATTCTGTGATCGCTGGAAATGCCATCACCATTCCGGAATTTTTTTCCAACCGCTACCGTGATAAGAGCAATATTCTGGTTGCGGTTTCCGCAGTCTTTATCGTGATCTTTTTTATACCCTATACGGCGTCTGGATTTGCGGCATGTGGGAAACTGTTTTCCACATTATTTGACGTGCCCTATTTTACCGCAATGGCTGTCAGCGCGGTAATCATCGTTGCATATACTGTCCTGGGCGGATTTTCCGCGGCGAGCACCACGGACCTGATCCAGAGCATTGTCATGACGCTGGCATTGATCTGTGTGGTTCTGTTCGGCATCAGCACGGTGGGAGGAACCGGGCTTGTGCTGGAGCAGGCGGGAGAGCTGCCGGGCTATCTGTCTTTGACCAGCATCTACAGTGGCGGCGGGGCGTCAGAATATGGAGCCATCAAGATAGCATCCACATTTGCATGGGGACTGGGATATTTCGGGATGCCTCATATCCTTCTGCGCTTTATGGCGATCCGGAATGAAGGGGAGATCCGGCTGTCCAGAAGGATCGCGTCGATCTGGGTCGTGATCTCCATGAGTGTGGCGATCTTCATCGGGATCCTGGGCTACAGCCTGAGCAAAGGCGGCATGATCGAAACGCTGGAGGGGACAGACTCGGAAAAGCTGATCATTGTGATCGCGGCCCTGATGAGCAAAAGCGGGATTCTGGGAATTGTGATCGCCGGTCTGATCATGTCCGGGATCCTGGCGTGCACCATGTCAACGGCGGATTCCCAGCTCCTTGCGGCATCCTCCAGCATTTCGGAAAACCTGCTGAAGGATGTGCTCCACCTCAGGATCAGCGAAAAGGCATCCCTGCTCGCGGCCCGCGCGACAGTGCTTCTGATCGCCGTTCTGGGCGTGATCCTGGCCGTGGACCCGAACAGCTCCGTATTCGGGATCGTATCTTTTGCCTGGGCGGGCTTCGGCGCGGTATTCGGCCCAGTCATGCTGCTGGCTTTATTCTGGAAGCGCTCCAACCGGTACGGAGCGATCGTCAGCATGCTATCCGGCGGGATCATGATCTTCGTGTGGAAATATATGGTGCGTCCCATGGGAGGCGTATGGGATATCTACGAGCTGCTTCCCGCATTCCTGGTGGCCATCGTCCTCAATGCGGCGGTCAGCCTGGCGACTCCTGCCCCGGAAGCAGAGATCCTGGAGGAGTTTGAGCAGGCTGCAAAGTAAACGGACCATTGCCGCGCGCGCCGCAGATAGATACAGCAGCTGCGAATCCGCAAAATAAGGTTTTTCAAACACACCGCATTTGTCAAGGGCTAAAAGTTTTTTTAATTCCCTGCCAAAAGGAATAACAAATCACCAGAGTGAGAAAAATCCTACTAGATCATATTTTATCTGGCAGGAGGATTGAAACGATGGCTTTGAGTAAAGTAGAAATATGCGGTGTGAATACGGCGAAGCTTCCGCTCTTAAAAGAAGAAGAGAAGGAAGCTTTGTTTGCGCGTATAAAAAAGGGAGATGAAACGGCAAGGGAAGAGTATATCAAGGGAAATCTCCGTCTGGTCCTGAGCGTGATCAAACGCTTTACGAACAGCAATGAGAACGCGGACGACCTGTTTCAGATCGGATGTGTGGGGCTGATGAAGGCGGTGGATAACTTTGACCCTGACCGTGAGGTGAAATTTTCTACTTACGCGGTGCCGATGATCATAGGGGAGATCCGGAGGTATCTTCGGGACAACAACTCGATCCGGGTCAGCCGATCCCTGCGGGATACGGCATATAAGGCTATTTATGCCAAGGAAGGCTATATGCGCAAATACATGAAGGAGCCGACCATGCAGGAGATCGCGGAGGAGATTGGGATCGCCAAGGAGGACATCGTTTTTGCGCTGGATGCCATCCAGGCGCCGATGAGCCTGTATGAGCCCGTGTACAGCGACGGAGGAGACGCGCTGTATGTGATGGACCAGGTCAGCGATAAGAAAAGCCGGGAAGAGAACTGGATTGAGGAATTATCTCTGGAAGCGGCCATGGAACGGCTTAACGAGCGGGAACGCTATATCATCCGCCTGCGCTTTTTTGAAGGCAAGACTCAGATGGAGGTGGCGGAGGAGATCAAAATCTCTCAGGCCCAGGTCAGCCGGCTGGAAAAAAACGCTTTGAAGGTGATGCGGCAGTACCTTTTGGGAAAATAGGTTTCCATTTACGGCCTGAATGACTGCTGATAATAACGAAAAAAGTAGGAAATTGAAAAAAAAGAAAAATTTTAGTTGAAATTTCCATGGCTTCATACTATGATTAACTATATAAAAAGAAGGGTATGATCTGCCATGTACAGACTTTGTATTTTTGACTTGGATGGAACACTGACCGATACGTTGGAATCCCTCACATTTTCCGTGAATGAGACCTTGAAGGAGATGGGCCTTCTGCCGGTGACAGCAGACCAGTGCCGGCAGTTTGTAGGCAATGGAGCCCGTGTACTGATGGAGAGGTCGCTTCTCGCCGCGGGAGAGGCGGATACGGGCAGGATTGATGAGGCGATGCGGATATATGGACGTATATTTGACGCCAACTGCACATATCATGTAGTACCTTATGAGGGAATTCCCGGGATGCTTACGGCCATGAAGCAGGAGGGGCTGGAGCTGGCGGTGCTTTCGAATAAGCCCCATCGGCAGACAGTTCATGTGGTGGAGGCCGTGTTCGGCAGAGGGGTGTTTCGGCAGATCCAGGGGCAAAAGGAGAACATACCCCGCAAGCCGGACCCGAAAGCGGCTCTGCAGATCGCAGAGGAACTGGGGATATCCCCGGAGGAGACCGTATATATCGGGGACTCGGAGGTAGACATTGCAACGGGAACCAATGCACACATGAGGACTATCGGTGTGACATGGGGGTTCCGGGGCCGTGCGGTCCTTGAGGAGGCCGGTGCCGGTTATATTGCCGACTCTCCGGAAGAGGTCATAAAACTGATCAGGGAATAGGGAGGTAAAAGAACATGGGTGAATATAGTGAGGAATGTCTGTTGACGTTTCTGGAAAGACAGTCTCAATTATTTGACGAGCCGGTTGCCGCTACGATCGAAGAGGCGGAAGCGTTTCTGGAGGATTGCATGGCGGTTGTTGTAGATACGCTGGATGATGTAAGAGAATATCTTGACGAAAACGGGATTGACGTGAACAGTATGGGCAAGGATGAACTGGAAGAGGCATCCGAGGTTTTCCCATTGCCGAACGGACAGTATCTGATCGTAGAAGGCTAAGAAATGAACTATGGAGGTCTCCGGACAAGGCCGTGTGGCAAAAGGCAGCAGAAAAAAGTCGCAGCCTAATCGACTGCGGCTTTTTCTACGGTTTCGGCAATGGCATCCAGGATGACCTGGGATGTATACGGAGACTGTTCGGATAGTGTGATATTTTCCAAAGACTGCGTTTTGTAGATTTGTTCGGCAATATCCTCGATGGCCGGCTGGATCAGCGGGAACATCGTGGCAATACTCTCATCCAGATTGGAGAATCGGATGGAGTTGATATGGGATTCATCTACAGATACCTCTACCTCCAGATTGGTGTTGTTGAGTGTGAGGGCAGAGGTATAGATTCCGGGGGTATATTGTTTCTCCGCATGGGCATCTGCAGGCTGCTTTTTGCCGCCGGGCCGGAACATGACGACCAGCAGGATGATGAGCAGGATGCCGAGTGCGGCGAATATGGCAGTGTAAATGATTTCTTTCATATGCAGAACTATGATTTTGGTTTTGGAACTCATGAAAGTAACCTCCCAAAGTGCATTTTTTATAGTGTATGTCAAAGAGGAGGGAAATATACCTTTGGGGGTGTCCGGAATAGGAAAAGGGAGGACGGTTCGGCGCGGGGATGTGTATTTCGGCGCGGGACGGTAGTGAAGAGGGATTCGGACATCCGTACGGAAAGAAAAATGGAGGTGTAAGTCTAGATGTTTGTAATTGTGGGACTGGGCAATCCCTCGAGGGAGTATAAAGGAACCAGACATAATGCGGGGTTTGAGGTTATAGATCGGATTTCTGAAAAATATAATATTTCTGTAAATATAAAGAAGCACAGGGCACTGATCGGAAAAGGGATGATCCAGGGAAAGAAGGTGATCCTGGCGAAGCCGCAGACATTTATGAACCTGAGCGGGGAAAGTGTTCGCAGCCTGGTCAATTTTTACCAGGTGGATGTGACGCGGGAGCTGGTGGTGGTCTATGACGATGTCAGCCTGGGTACGGGACAGCTTCGAATCCGGGCAAAGGGAAGCGCCGGCGGACACAATGGGATCAAGAATATCATCTCCCAGATCGGAGGGCAGGTTTTCCCACGCATCAAGGTGGGGGTTGGGGAGAAGCCTCCGAAGATGGAGCTGGCCGATTATGTGCTGGGACATTTTTCAAAGGCAGAGCAGCAATTGATGGAAGAAGGTTATGAGATGGCAGTCTGCGCGGCAGAGACCATCATGGAGGGCAGGATTGAAGCCGCAATGAATGAGTATAATCGGAAAAAGAAGGAAGAATAAGAATCGTGAGAGCTTTATTGGCGCCGCTTCGTGAGCTTGCGGATTATGAAGAGATTATACAGGAACGAAAAAAAGGGGAAGGGCTTCTGCAGATCGCAGGATGCGTGAACTCTCAAAAAACACATCTGATGTATGAATTGGGCGATGGGTATGGATACAGACTCATCGTTTTTTCCAGTGAGGAAAAAGCAAAAAAAGCCTGGGAGGAGTATCGGTTTCTGGATGAAAACGTGTATTTTTATCCGGCCAGGGATCTGCTGTTTTATCATGCGGATATCAAGGGGAAATATCTGCTGAGCCAGCGGATGGAAGTCGCGCGCGCGCTTTTGGAGCATGGCGCCCTTACGGAGGACGAACGGCGTCGGAGGGGGCTTGCCATCATTACCACCATGGATGCCTTTCTGGACGGGCTTCCGTCAAGGAAGGAACTGCAGAACCGGCAGATTCACCTGGAGGCCGGAGAGAGCGTAGACTTTGACCGGCTGCAGCAGAATCTGTCAGGCATGGGATATGACCGGGAGGCCGAGATCGACAGTCCGGGGCAGTTTGCCGTGCGGGGCGGGATCCTGGACATTTACCCCTTGACAGAGGAGGTTCCGGTGCGTCTGGAGTTGTGGGGAGATGCGATTGATTCGATCCGTGCCTTTGATGTGGAAAGCCAGCGTTCCATTGAGAATCTGGACTCTGTGGAGATCTATCCGGCATCAGAGCTTGTCGGGGATCCCCGGGACATGGTATCCTTTCTGGATTATTTTCCGGGGGAGGAAGTGATCCTCCTGCTGGACGAACCTGTCCGCCTTCTGGAACGGGCGGAAGGGGCGGAGCAGGAATACCAGGAGAGCCTGAGGAACCGGGAAAAGGCCGGGATGGAGCAGGAGACTGCGAATCTGAAGATCTTTTCCTCCAAAGAGGTTGTAGAACGGATGAATCATCTTTCCGGGATCGGCTTTACAACGCTGGAATCCCGGTGCGGCAGTTTCCTGGTCCGTAAGACCTACCGGATCCAGAGCAAGGGCGTGAATCCGTACAATAACAGCTTTGAGATGCTGACAAGGGATTTGAAGAGGCTGAAGCGCAGCGGCTACCGGGTGGTGCTGCTGTCCGGGTCGCGCACCAGGGCCAGGCGTCTTGCGGAGGATCTGAGGGATTATGACCTGAGCAGCTTTTACAGCGAGAACCTGGAGCGGGAGGTTCAGCCGGGAGAGATCCTGGCAGCCTACGGGCATGTGGAGGAAGGGTATGAGTACCCCCTTTTGAAATTTACGGTCATTTCAGAGACCGATATCTTCGGACGGCAGAAGAGGAAAAAGAGGCGGAAGACTTACGAGGGGCAGAAGATTCAGGACTTCACCGAGTTAAAGCCCGGGGATTATGTGGTGCATGAGAATCATGGGCTGGGCATTTACCATGGAATTGAGAAGATCCAGGTGGAGAAGGTGACCAAGGATTATATGAAGATCGCCTATGCAGAGGGAGGCGTCCTGTATATCCCGGCAACCCAGCTGAACCTGATCCAGAAGTATGCCGGCGCGGATGGAGCAAAGCCGAAGCTGAACAAGCTGGGCACCAGTCAGTGGGTAAAGACGAAGAAGCAGGTCCGTTCCGCGGTTCAGATCATCGCAAAGGATCTGGTAAAGCTCTATGCGGCGAGGCAGGAGGCGGACGGCTATATCTACGGGGCAGATACGGTGTGGCAGAAGGAATTCGAAGAGATGTTTCCCTTTGAGGAGACGGAGGATCAGATCCAGGCCATCGAGGATACCAAAAATGACATGGAAAGCCCGAAGATCATGGACCGGCTGGTCTGCGGGGACGTGGGCTACGGCAAGACGGAGATTGCCATCCGGGCCGCGTTTAAGGCAGTCCAGGAGAGCCGTCAGGTGGTCTATCTGGTGCCGACCACGATCCTGGCCCAGCAGCATTACAATACTTTTGTGCAGAGAATGAAGGACTTTCCGGTGCGGGTGGATCTGCTGTGTAGGTTCCGAACTCCGACAGAGCAGAAAAAGACAGTGGAGGATCTGAAAAAGGGATTGGTGGACATTGTTATCGGCACCCACCGGGTTCTGTCCAAGGATGTGGGCTTTAAGGACTTGGGCCTCCTGGTCATTGACGAGGAGCAGCGGTTCGGCGTGACCCACAAGGAGAAGATCAAGCAGCTCCGGGAGAGCGTGGATGTATTGACCCTGACGGCCACCCCCATCCCCCGGACACTTCATATGAGCCTGATCGGGATTCGGGATATGAGTGTGCTCGAAGAGGCTCCGATGGATCGGATGCCGATCCAGACCTATGTGATGGAATATAATGACGAGATGGTGCGGGAAGCTATGGAACGGGAGCTTTCCAGAGGCGGACAGGTCTATTATGTGCACAACAGGGTCCATGACATTGCGGATGTGGCGGCGCACGTTCAGAAGCTGGTGCCGGAGGCGGCTGTGACCTTTGCCCATGGGCAGATGAATGAGCGGCAGCTGGAAAACATCATGTATGATTTTATCAATGGGGACATTGATGTGCTGGTGTCTACTACGATCATTGAGACCGGGCTGGACATCCCCAATGCCAATACGATGATCATCCGCGACGCGGACCGGTTCGGGCTTTCTCAGCTCTACCAGCTCCGGGGACGGGTGGGGCGTTCCAACCGAATGGCGTACGCGTTTTTGCTGTACCGGAAGGATAAGCTTTTGCAGGAGGTGGCGGAGAAGCGTCTGGCAGCCATCCGGGAGTTTACGGACCTGGGATCGGGCTTCAAGATTGCCATGCGGGATCTGGAGATCCGCGGCGCGGGAAATCTTCTGGGTGCGGAGCAGCACGGGCATATGGAATCGGTGGGATACGACCTGTACTGCAAGATGCTCAACGAGGCGGTGAAGCAGGAAAAGGGAGAGTTGGATATGGAGATCTTCGGCACCTCGGTGGACCTGAATGTGGATGCCTATATCCCGGATTCCTACATTTCCAACGAATATCAGAAACTGGATATCTACAAGCGGATCGCTGCCGTGGAAAATGAAGAGGAAATGGAAAACATGGTGGATGAGCTGATCGACCGCTTCGGGGATATCCCGAAAAAGGTCATGCAGCTTCTGCAGATCGCGCTTTTGAAATCACTGGCTCACTCTGCTTATGTGACCAGCGTGGAGGAAAAGAGCGGTGAATTGAAGCTTTTGATGTATGAAAAGGCGAAGGTACAACCTGCGAAGATTCCGGAATTGATCACGGCATGGCATGGAAATCTGGTGTTTAAGGCAGAGAATCCCCCTTATTTTATCTATCGGAAACGGAATCGATCAGGGAAAGAAAAGGATGAAGACATCCTGGAACTTGTGAAAAACCTGTTAAATGCAATAAAGGGCTTGTTAGAATAGGAAAAACGGATTATAATCATATGTGGTATGGAAGCATATCCATGCCGGGGAAGGCAGATGTCCTTCGATGAGATGCCGCCGAACCTGCGGTGCGGAGGCCATAGATTATTATACCAGGAGGATAACATGAAGTTGTTGAAAAGAAGATGTGTAGCAGCGGCAGCGGCAGGAACGCTTGCGGCCGGTTTATTGATGGGCTGCGGTTCGTCTGACGTGAATCATGACGAGGTGGTGGCAACGATCGGGGATTCAGAGGTTTCCTACGGAGTCGCGAATTTTTATTCCAGGATGATGCAGTCCCGGTATGAGAATTATTATACCACCCTGACAGGGGAGACTCCGGCGGAATTCTGGCTGCAGCAATGGGGGGAAGGCTCTTATGAGAATTATGTCAAGAGCGGCCTGATTGAGGATCTGGAGAACCTTTATATCCTGAGCCAGCATGCGGATGAATATGGCGTGACGGTGACGGAAGAGGAGGAAAAGGCAATCGCTAAGGCGGCGGCGGACTTCGAGGAAGATAATGCCCTGGAAGCAAAAGAGGTGGTGTCAGGCTATACGAAGTACATTGAGGAATATCTGAGGCTCGCCACCATTGAGGAGAAGATGGATGCTCCGATGAAAGAAGGCGTAGATGAGGAGGTTTCCGATGAGGAAGCAGCCAAGAAGACCATGAAGTATGTGTATTTTGCGTATTCCAATGAAAAGGAGGACGGCTCCAGCGAAGCCATGTCCGAGGATGAGAAGAAGAAGCTGAAGAAAAAGGCGGAGAAGTTTGCCAAGGATCTGCAGAACAGCGAGGAAAAGGATATCGACGCTGCCGCGGAAAAGGAAGGTCTGGAAGTGGAGACCGCGTCCTTTGATTCCGAGATGACGGCTCCTTATGTAGACTTTGTGAAGGCTGCGGACCAGCTGGAGGAGAACGAGGTTACGGATGCTATTGATTCCGATGGAGGTCTGTATGTAGGAAAGGTCACCAGCCTGTTCGACCGGGAAGCGACGGATAAGGAAAAGGAACGGATCGTGCGGGAACGCAAGGACGATCAGTATGATTCCCTGCTGAAAAAGTGGAAGGAAGATACTAAGATCACCCTCAATGAAGAGGTATGGCAGAAGATCGACTTTGCATACCAGGGAATCGCTATCCCGAAAAACGAGGATGACGGGGCAAAGGATGATAAGAATACGTCCGATGAAAAAGAAGATGACGCGGATTCTGACAAGGAGGATGCGCAGTCCGAAGAAGAGGATGAGGATTCCGAGAATTGACCAGTCTGCGTTTTGGACTTGGCCGGAAGGCGGGATTCACAGCAGAAATGGAAAATATGGAACCGTGTACAATTATATAGCAGTAGATAAAAAGACAGGGGAACGCCAAAAACGCGTCGCCCTGTCTTTTGCTTTCGGGAAACAACAGATCTGAGTATGTACGTCCTGATTTATGTAATGTGAGTATCGAGCAAATATCAGATATACTCCAGCTTCTCAAAATACTGCATCAGGATATTGGCACAGTTCTCAACCCCTAATTCGGTGGTATCCAGGATCATATGATAATCATTGACATCGCCCCAGGTCCTGCCGGTGTGTTCGTAATAGTATGCGGCACGCTGCTCATCGGTGCGCTCCAGCTTTTCCTTTGCCTCCTCGTATGAGAGGGATTCCAGTTTCATGATACGCCGGATCCGGTCTTCCTTGTCTGCACAGACATAAATATTAAGAACATTCATCCGGTCCTTTAGGATGTTCGAAGCACATCGTCCCAGAATAATGCAGGGACTCTCCGCCAGCCTGCGGATGGCTTCGGCCTCGGATTCGTATTCATGCTCATCCAGCTTATGCTCAATGGATGCCTTATCATATACAGGGATGCCAAGCCTTACGGAAAGCTCATTGGCAATAATGCTGGCACCCGTACCAAACCTGCGGCTCATCGTAATCACTAACTTCATTCTACCTTCCTCCTTTGTACAAAAGAGTGCTTTTCACAGAGCACTCACAACCCGCTCGCTTCCTTATTATAGCACTAAAAGCGCTTTGGGGGAAGTGGTTTTCGATGGAAGATCAGGATGTTTTGTAGAAGATTTGCAAGATTTTCGAGAAGAAATCACAGGAAAATGGGTTTCTTTGTATGGTATGCTGTAAACAGTTCTTATTAATAATATTTTCGGAAAGGAAGGATTTACTATGGAACTGAGAACAGCATCGTCCTCGAAGGACGTAAAACACTACACGACACAGAGACTGAGAGAGGAATTCCTGATCCCAAGGCTTTTCTTTGCGGATGAGATCAAGCTGGTGTACAGCCACATCGACCGGATCATCACGGGAGGCGTGATGCCGGTTAAAGAGGTGATCGGATTAAAGGCAGGAGAGGAGCTCAGGACCGAATATTTTTTGGAACGGCGTGAGATGGGCGTAATCAACATTGGTGGGGAGGGAACGATCCTCGCGGACGGCAGGGAATATACGCTCGGATACAAGGATGGCATGTACTTAGGCATGTGCGTGAAGGAAATCTCCTTTGCCAGCAAGAACCCTGAGAATCCGGCCAAATTCTATCTGAACAGCGCGCCTGCACACACATCCTGTCCGACGGTCCTGATCCGGCCGGAGGGACAGCCGGAGGATGGCGTGGTGATCGTGAAGGAGGAGAACAAGGTGGAATTGGGGTGTCTGGAGGATTCCAATCACCGCACGATCTGTAAATATATCCTTCCCGGACAGGTGGAGAGCTGCCAGCTGGTCATGGGAATGACAAGCCTGGAACCTGGCAGTGTCTGGAATACCATGCCCTGCCACACCCATGACCGGAGAATGGAAGTATACCTGTATTTTGAAATGCCGGAGGATGCGTTTGTGATGCACTATATGGGTGAACCGGATGAGACGAGGCACCTTGTGATCCGAAACGAGCAGGCGGTCATCTCCCCGAGCTGGTCTATCCATTCGGGAAGCGGTTCCAGAAACTATACCTTCATCTGGGGAATGGTTGGGGAAAACCAGGATTTTGATGATATGGACGGGGTGGCGAATCGGGATCTGATGTAGAGAAGCACAGTACGGAGAGACCATATAATGTTCTGAGAGGTGAAAAGGATGAAGATTGGTGTACGGGCCCATGATTATGGGCGGATGGAAATTGAAAAAATGGCGGAGATCCTGCATGCACAGGGATATGACGGAGCGCAGCTGGCACTGCCGAAAGCATTTACCGGGATCCGGAGATATGAGGATATCACTCTCGGACATCTGGAACGGATCCGGCGTGCTTTTGAAAAATATCACCTTGAAATCCCGGTATTTGGATGCTATATGGATCTGGGCAACCCGGATCCGGTGGTCCGTGACCATGCGGTGCGGACACTGAAAAAATGTCTTGTTTATGGAAAAGAAGTAGGCGCCGGGGTGGTGGGGACGGAAACCGCATATCCCCATCTGAACCGGCAGGAGAAGGCGCAGTGGTATCCCTATATGCTCGACAGTATCAAGAGGGCCGCAGAGGAAGCCGTGCGTCTGGATGTCAAGCTGGCCATTGAACCGGTGTACTGGCATCCTTTGGAACATCTGGAGGCTGTACTGGATGTGATGGATCAGGTGGGGGAACCGGAGCATCTTCGGATGATCTTCGACGCGTCAAACCTGCTGCAGTTTCCGGATACAACGGATCAGAAGGCGTATTGGGGAGAATGGCTGAAATATACGGGAAAATATATCGAGGCCATGCATATCAAGGATTTTTATTTTGATGAAAACGGCGGATATTGTCCTGCATTGCTGGGAAAAGGTGTCATCCAATATGAGACGATCTCCTATTGGCTGCATGAAAACCGTCCTGATCTGTTTCTTCTCCGGGAAGAAATGAATCCCGAATCAGCTGCGGAGGATATTGAATTTATGAGGGGATTATAAAACCGGACATTGGTAAATTTGACGGAAATACAGGAGGGGCCGAATCAGAAATCTGGCAGAATAGATTAGAAATTGAGAGCAATATAGTTTGAAAACTTGAAAATGACAACAATATGGTTGAAAAATCCCGGATTTTTTTATGCTAGAATAGCGCCATAACGTGCACGAGATAAAAAAGAACCAAAGAAAAGGAGAGTAAGAAATGGGAAGCATGAAAAAAAGATTGGGATTGCGGTCTCTGCGGCCGGTTTGCTGGCAGTTGCAGTTACCTTTGTATCTGTAGTCAGCGCAAACAGCACCGACAAAGTGGAAATCCGTCTGGCGCACAACCAGTCCGCCGGATCGGAAATTGCTGATTCGATTGCGATGTTCTCAGAATTTGCGGCAGAGGATGAGTCTAAAAACCTGAATGTCAATATTTACGCAAGCGGAGTCCTGGGCACAGAAAAAGAAGAAATAGAAATGGTACAGGCAGGGATTCTGGATATGGCGAAGGTCAGCTCCAACACTCTGGGGCAGTTCGCCGACGAATACGCCATATTTGCCGTGCCCTACCTGTTCGTAGATCAGGACCACTACTATACGGCTATGGAGAAAAGCGAGAAAGTAAAGGAGCTGTTCCGCTCTACAGCAGACGACGGATTTATCGCCATCGGGTATTATGCCAACGGCTCCCGTAACTTTTATCTGAAAGAGGATGCTGCCTGTACGGATCCCTCGGTCCTCAAGGGCAAGAAGATCCGTTCTATGCCGAGTTCCACGTCTATGGATATGATCTCCCGCATGGGGGGCTCTCCGGTGCCTATGGCAGCCAGCGAGACCTACACCTCGCTGCAGCAGGGAATCGTAGACGGAGCGGAGAATACAGAGCTTGCGCTGACGGTAGACGGGCATCAGGATCTGGTCAAGTCCTATACCTATACGGAGCATCAGTATTCTCCGGATATCTATATCATCAGTACGAAGACATGGGAAAAGCTTTCAAAAGAGCAGCAGGACTATCTGGTGGAATGTCTGGAAAAGACCAATGATAATTTTAAGAAGCTTTATAACGGCATGATGGAAGAGGCAATGGAAGAAGCCCAGGCCCACGGTGTCACAGTATACAGGGATATCGACAAGTCCGAATTTATCGAAGCGGTATCTCCTATTCACGAGGAGTTCTGTGAACGGGGGGACAGCTATCAGGAGCTTTATGAAGATATTCAGAACTATGCGGAATAGGGGGGACAAAGGATGAAGCTTTTAAATAAAATCATTGAGTATGTACTTGCGTTTCTGGTCGTGGTGATGGTGGCAGGATGCTTCTGGCAGATTTTCACCCGATTTATCCTGAATGATCCGAGTAAATGGACGGAAGAGCTTCTGCGGTATGCTCTGATCTGGCTGACCATGCTGGGGGTTCCCTATGCCTATGGAAGAGGGTAGCATATTTCCATCGGATTTATCACAGGCACCTTTACAAAAAAAGGAACTCTGAAAAATCAGATTTTTATTGAGATTCTGGTGCTGTTTTTAAGCGTATTTGTAATGATCGCGGGCGGAACCATGGTATCCATGAATGCGGCAGGCCAGGTATCTCCGGCCATGCAGATTCCAATGCAGTTCTACTATATCGGCGTACCGATCTGCGGGATCCTGATGGTGGTCTATTCGGCAGAACGCCTGCTGCAGTTTGTAAAGGAATATTCGGAAATGAAAAAGGAGGGGAAATAAATGCAGTTACAAGCGGCTTTGGTATTGATCATATTATTCTTTTTCCTGCTGGCAATGAGCGTGCCTGTGTCATTCAGCATCATTACATCGGCACTTATCACCATTATCATGTTTCTGACACCGCAGTTCGAAATGTTCATCTCGGCACAGAAGCTGGTCAGCGGTATTGACAGCTTTACGCTGCTTGCCGTCCCCTTCTTTATACTGGCAGGACAACTGATGAGCAGCGGCGGGATCGCCAGAAGGCTGATCAACCTGGCAATGCTTTTCCTCGGAAAGGTTCCCGGTTCCCTGGCGCTGACCAATATTGCGGGAAACGCCATGTTCGGCTCTCTATCCGGTTCCGGTATCGCGGCAGCCACAGCCATCGGCGGAGTCATGAACCCGCTGGAAAAGGAGCAGGGCTATGACGAGGGATTTTCGGCGGCCACCAATATCGCCACCGCACCGGTGGGACAGCTGATTCCTCCAACCAATGCATTTATCGTGTATTCCGCGGCCAGCGGCGGCGCTTCGGTTGCGACACTGTTCATGGCCGGATGGATCCCGGGACTGTTATGGGCATTTCTCTGTATGGTAGTTGCATTTCTGTACGCAAAGAAACAGGGTTATGTGGTAAAACGGGAAAGGCTGACCGGAGCAGAGGCGGCAAAGGTTGTGTGGGACGCCATCCCAAGCCTTCTTCTGATCGTCATTATTATTGGAGGAATCCTGTCCGGCTATTTTACTCCTACGGAGGCTTCCGGGGTTGCGGTCATCTATGCATTTATCCTGTCCGCATTTGTTTATAAGAGCATCAAGCTGAAAGACTTAAAAGACATCCTGGTGGATGCGGCAGTGATGACTACGATCGTTATGCTGATCATCGGCGCATCTTCTGTATTGTCCTTTGTACTGTCCTTTACCGGACTGCCCCAGGCGATCAGCAGCCTGATGCTGGGTGTGTCGGACAACAAGATCGTGATCCTGCTGCTGATCAATATCATCCTGCTGATCGTAGGAACATTTATGGATATGGCTCCGGCATTGCTGATCTTTACACCCATCTTCCTGCCGGTTATTACGAACATTGGTATGGACCCGATCCAGTTCGGCGTGATGATGGTCATGAACCTGTCTATCGGAACCGTAACCCCGCCGGTGGGAAGCGTCCTCTTCGTGGGCTGTAGCGTGGCCAAGCTGAAGGTGGAAGATGTGGTTTCCAAACTGATTCCGTATTTTGCGGCGATTCTGGCAGCGCTGTTGTTTGTTACCTTTGTTCCGGCATTTAGTACCTGGCTTCCGACGGTGCTGGGACTGATGTAGAAAATGAATCCGGGCGGAGGACTAGGTCCAAGGCTATGGATTGGAAGGCAGATTCGTGTGGGTCACGATATTCAGCGTCTTTCGGTATTTCAATGGGGAAACGGTCATATAGGTCTTAAAGGTT
Source organism: Schaedlerella sp. (assembly GCF_056796775.1). Classification (NCBI taxonomy): domain Bacteria; kingdom Bacillati; phylum Bacillota; class Clostridia; order Lachnospirales; family Lachnospiraceae; genus Schaedlerella; species Schaedlerella sp. The sequence continues at coordinate 26,449 of NZ_JBQIKP010000025.1, read as the reverse complement.
TTCTCAAAATGCGTCATCGTGCCGTAGCCTACCAGATCCGCGATCTCCGCCACGCTTAAGTCCGTCTCTTCCAGATAACGCTTGGCTTTCTGGATCCGGTGGATGTTGGTATACTCGCTGATCGTATAGCCTGTGATTTCTTTAAATACCCGGCAGGCATAATATTTGCTGAGAAAAAATTTTGCGGCAAGATCGTCCAGGGAAAGTGTCTCTTCGCAGTGCTCGGACAGGTAATCGGCAATCTCATATACATGCCGGAACTTGCCGACGTCAGGATCGAGGGGACCCTCCTGTGCGTGATGGTCCAGTTCCCGGGTGAGCCGGAGAAAATAGGAGGTTACGGCAAGCTCTACGGCCTGCTTGTAATTGTGTTCCTTGTCCCTGCATTCCTGCTTGAACAGGTAGTACAGATCCATGAACTGCTCCTGCTGCCGCGGAGTCAGATGATAGACGCCGTAGTGCTGATGGAAAAAACGTACCAGCTGCAGAGTCGGATATTTCCGATCCAGATCCTGCATGCGGCCGCTGCTGACATAGAGGATGATCCGGTTATGTCCGGTGTCGTCCTCGGAAACGGATTTGGTCATGTGGATCAGGTTGGTGTCTACCAGGATCAGATCCCCCTTGGAGGCAATAAAATTGCGGTTATTAAAGAAAAAAAGACGTTCTCCCTCCAGGATATAGAAGATTTCATATTCGTTGTGAAAATGCTTCACACGCATATCAAACTTTCCGTACCGGACCATGTGTTCCAGGGAAATACCGTCGATGGAGGCGTAGTAGGTTACTTTTTCCAAAATATCACCTGCTTTCTCTTTTGTACCTTGTTACAAAGAGTAATAATAGGAACAGTAAATTTGCAAAGCAATTCATTACAAAGGAAGGAAGAAAAAATGAAGATGAACGAAACGGAGCTCAGAAGAAAGCTGGATCTTGTGATCGAGAAGCTTTTGAATCTGGGCGGGCCGGAAAATGAAAAGGAGCTGGAAGAAACCGGAGGGGAAGCGATTGGATTTTTTAAGCGGGACTTCGGGATCCGGGAATGGGACTGGCCCCAGGGAGTAGGGCTGTATGGCCTGCTTCGGATCATGCGGCAGGATAAAAGTGAGAAATATAAGGAGTTTTTGCACAACTGGTTTGTGGGGAATATGGAACTGGGGCTGCCGTCCCGCAATATCAACACTACGACTCCGCTTCTGACTCTTGCGGAGCTGAATGAATATTACCATGACCCGAAGTTCGAGGAACTCTGCCTGAGCTGGGCGGACTGGCTCATGAACTGTATTCCCAGGACAAAGGAGGGGGGCTTCCAGCACGTGACCAGTGCCAACGGGGATCGGCAGGGGGTTCGGCTGAATGAAAATGAGATGTGGATCGATACCCTGTTCATGACCGTTCTCTTCCTGAATAAAATGGGACAGAAATACGAAAGGGAAGAATGGGTCAATGAAAGCATCCACCAGATGCTCATGCACATCAAATATCTGTATGATAAAAAGACCGGTTTGTTCTACCACGGATGGACCTTTAACGGAAACCATAATTTCGGCGGCGTCTTCTGGTGCAGGGGCAACAGCTGGTTCACTCTGGGCAGTATGGAATATATTGAGATGTCCAGGGGAAACCTGAATCCGGGTGTGAAGGAGCTGATCGTGGATACCTATAAGGCCCAGGCAGCGGCACTGAAAAAGCTGCAGAGCAGAAGCGGGCTCTGGCATACGGTGCTGACGGATCCGGAGAGCTATGAGGAGGTGTCCGGTTCGGCGGCCATTGCGGCAGGGATGCTGAAGGGGGTCCGGTTCGGAATCCTGGATGACTCTTACCTGGAATGCGCGGGACGGGCAATCAAGGGGATTCTGGAAAATATTGATGAGGATGGTACCGTATTGAAGGTGTCGGGAGGAACCGGAATGGGAATGGACGCGGAGCACTATAAGAATATCCTGATCGCTCCCATGGCCTATGGACAGGCTCTGACGATTCTGGCACTGGCCGAGGCGCTTCTGCATTAAATGTTTCCGAGAATCCGTATTTAGCACAGAAGAAAAAATTATATATGCCAGGCAAATGAAACGATGTGGCATGTGCATATGGACGCGCAAAGAATGCATGGTAAAAGAGAAAGGGGAAGATCAAATGAGCATTTTAGACAGTTTTTCATTGGAAGGTAAGGTGGCTCTCGTAACAGGAGGAGCTTACGGCATTGGATTTGCCATCGCCGAAGCTTATGCCAGGGCCGGGGCGAAGATCGCTTTTAACTGCCGGGGGCAGGAGCACCTGGACAAGGCGCTTGCGGATTATGAGGCCAAAGGAATCCAGGCAAAAGGATATCTCTGCGACGTAACAGACGAGGACCAGGTTCGGGAGATGGTGAAGAGCATCAAAAAGGAACTGGGTGTGATCGATATTCTGGTAAACAATGCGGGCATTATCAAGCGGATTCCCATGACGGAGATGAGCGCGGCGGAATTTCGCCAGGTGGTAGATATTGACCTGAATGCGCCCTTCATCATGTCCAAGGCCGTTCTGACGGACATGATCGAAAAGGGACACGGAAAGATCATCAATATCTGTTCCATGATGAGCGAGCTTGGCCGCGAAACAGTATCTGCTTATGCGGCGGCAAAGGGCGGATTGAAGATGCTGACGAAAAATATCTGTTCGGAATACGGGGAATACAACATTCAGTGCAACGGCATCGGCCCCGGATATATCGCTACGCCGCAGACGGCTCCGCTGCGGGAGACACAGGCCGACGGCAGCAGGCATCCCTTTGACCAGTTTATCATTTCCAAGACGCCTGCCGCGCGGTGGGGCAATCCGGAGGATCTGATGGGGCCGGCGATATTTTTGGCTTCGGATGCGTCTGACTTTGTAAACGGACAGATTTTGTATGTAGACGGCGGGATCCTGGCATATATTGGAAAGCAGCCGTAAAGGGTTTTAGAAATAGCAGGGACAGACTGCACAGGAAAGGCATACGGACGGTACGGATCATACCGAGGCGTATGCCTTTTTCTATTGCTCGTACATGGCATATTTCTTTGGGGAGATTCCCACAGCCTTTGTAAAGGCTTTTAAAAAATTGCTGTAATCCTGGAAGCCGCACATCCCGCAGGTTTCCGTGACGGAATAGCCTTCCGCAAGCAGTGCCTTTGCGCGGGAGATCCTTTTGGCAGTGATATACCGGTTGATGGTAGTTCCGGTCTCATCTTTAAAGATCCGGCACAGGTAGGAACTGCTCAGATAAAAATGGGCTGCCAGCTTCCCGATCGTCAGTTCTTCCGTCAGGTTTCGGTTCACATAAGACAAGATAGCATCAATCTGTTCAGAATGGGCAGCCGATGCTCTTTGATCCGTGCGTGACTCCTGCGTCCGGTCCTCCTCGCGGCGCAGCAGAAAGATCCGATTCAGATAGACCATGAGTTCCAGAAATGCGGTCTGCTCCAGGAGATCCTGTCCAAACTCTTTCTTTTCGGAGAGCTTGTGAATATAATATAAAAACCGCTTTTTTTCTTCCTGGGACAGGCTCAGTCTGTGGCCGAAGGAAGTATCTCTTTGTGTGAAGCAGCAGTTCAGGTCAGTCTGATCCGTAGAAAACCTCCTCAGATAATCCGGATAAACGGACAGCACGATCCGCTCATGGGTCACACGGTCGATCTGCGAAAGATAATGGCTTTCATATTGATTGATGAAAAAAATGTCTCCCGGTTGGAAATCATAAAACCGGTTGTCGATCAAAAACTGCTTTCCGCCGGAGATAGAATAGTAGACCTCATAGCAGTCATGAATGTGGATACTCATGGTTTTTTCATCGTTATATAAATGGGCTGCGGCAAATGTCTTCGTGTCGAGGCAGGACTGGATGGCGGCCTTGCAGGAATTATGGATGATCATGGATGCACCTCTCCTCATACAGGTTATACTCACGGCCGGAACCATCCGGCGCTCAGTATATCTATATCATAAAATGAATCCGGAGAATACGCAAGAGGATAGATCATGAAATACTTTGCTTTATCGGAGGATAATGCTTTCAAGATGCCGGATAATGTGCTATACTGAATTTCAGCAGTCAGGAGCTGCCGGGAAGATGATTTTGCCTGATTCTTATTCAGAGGATTCCGGCAGGTCTGTGTAAGCTATATATGAAGCATAAGGGAGGGTTCATTATGTGGAACAGAATAGACTTAAAGATGCGAGGAAAGCTTTCCTTCACGAGGAACTACTGGTCGGCTGTGGTTGCGGCGCTTGTCATGGCTATTTTTACAGGGGGATCCTATTCGAGGTACGGCTCGAGGGCTCCGGAGACCTATGAGTTTTTTCATGATTCCCACATGAGCAGTTCCGAATCCATGGCGCTTGCAATGTTTGCGCTCATGGCTGCCGCAGTGGTCGGGATCATGAGTCTTCTTTTTATCATCGTAAAGATTTTTGTGGGAAATCTTCTGCTGGTAGGAGGAAGCCGCTTTTTTATCGAGAACCAGACCGGAAATCCGGGTGTGGGTGTGGTAGGTTCGGCTTTTCAGGGCGGGCAGTACATGAACGTTGTCGTGACCATGTTTTTAAAAGGACTGTTTATCAGTCTGTGGTCTCTGCTCTTCGTTGTACCGGGAATCATCAAGCACTATGAATATCTGATGATCCCCTATATCCTGGCGGAGAATCCGGGGATGAGCAGGCAGGAGGCATTTGCGATCAGTAAACGGATGATGATGGGGCAGAAGTGGAATGTATTTGTGCTGGATCTGTCCTTTCTCGGATGGCGGCTGTTGGAAGGGATCACCTTCGGTATCGCAGGGGTGTTCTATGTAGAGCCTTATTACCAGGCTACCATGGCGGAGCTGTATGCGTTTAACCGGAATATGGCATATCAGCAGGGGTATATCCGATAAAGCCATTTTCTGTGCTCTAAAAAAGAAAAGAGCTGCCGCGGGCAATGCGGACAGCTCAGAGAAAAGGGAAATCTATCAAAATTCAGTCAATCGTCTTAAGTAAAATATAAACCATTAGGCGAAGTCCAATGGCCGCACATGCCTGCTGCATCCGCAGCCATCGTCTTCTGTAAGTATGGATTTATCATAACAGGCATTTGTGAATCGGATGTGACAAGATATGGAAGAAATTATGAAAATTCTAAAATCAAAATAAAGACAGATTTTGCTTTCCATTTACGGTATCTGGCAGTAAATTTTGCCCGGAACGACCCTGATCAGGGACGGAGCCGGGCAGGCGTCAGAGCTTTTTTGTATTTACGATATGCATACAGTTCTTTTGGGCAGTATTCCAGATCTCTTTTTGGGTCTCATACATTTCGAAAAGCCATGCAATGGCAGCATCCATACCCTCATCCGACATGGGAAAGGAGGCGGAGACTTTCTCATCCTCCGGAGTCTGTTCGAAGGACCAGGGTTCCGGGTAGACGAAGACGGTAAATGTCTCTCTGCTTTCATCCGAGCGGAAAAAATACCTCATTCCATGATGTCCTCCTGAGAAAGGCTCTTTTTTCAGTCCGCCCACGGGGATTAATTTTTTATCGATCATAGCGGCACATCCTGTTCTATTCTTTGAGGTTCAAGAATGGTTTCAGTTTTTCAAAATCTGTCGTCACCACAAGTTCCTCCGGAAAATGACAGTAGTCCAGGAGTTCTGCGGCATATGAGAAATTGCCGGCGTCCACATCCATATGAGCGTCGCTTCCCGTGGTGACGTGAACCTCATACTGGCGGCACAGATCCAGCATGGTGAGGAGATTTTCCCGGGCACCCTCCCGAAAGCTCTGGGGATGCAGGGAGGAATTGTTGACCTCCAAAAGCGTATGGGTTTCCTTTGCTGTCCTTACAAGAACCTCATAATTGATGGGAAATCTGCTGTCATCCGGATGCCCTATGATCTGGATGTATTCCTTTTTCATGGCCTCCACATAGGCGCTCATGACCTCCTGCTCTGTATGCTCAAGCCCGAAGCAGGGAACGTGGATGCTGGCCACTGTGATATCCAGCTTTTTGATCGTGCTTTCCGGCAGGTCTACCCTGCCTTTCGGATCCATGATATTGAGCTCCGCGCCGAAGAGCATCCGGACCCCGCTCATCTCCCGGGGGATGACGCACAGGTTTTGAAAATAAAACAGGCCACAGGTTCCCGGCATTTCCGGTGCGTGCTCAGTCAGGGCGAGAACCTGCATTCCCCGATCGGCTGCCGCTGCTGCCATCTCGCGGATGGTGCTGTAGGCATGGCCGCTGGCCAGGGTATGAGCATGTGTATCTGCAATAATTTTCATGATCATATCATTCCTTTCATTTCTATAAACATAGTCAATCCTCTATCAGTTTACCACATTTTCCCGTGAATACAATTTATTTTTGTACAAATAATAAAACCGAGGTGAAGAATGATGTTAAATCCGAAAGAAAATGAAAAAATTATTGATGATTATGACTATCTGTCAAATGCAGCTTCCGCCAGGGATTGTACAGGGCTGATTCCGTTTCTCCCCACATCGGAGGAAGAACTGGAATCCTACAATGATGTGTATCAATTCGAACCGCCGGTGATTTCCGCAAAAAATTCCAAAACAGACGAACAGACGAAATAGCGGAAACAGGAATACTCTTGTCTTATTACTGTTCACACCCTTTGGGTGCTCCAGTAACAGTATCCAGCCTATTTTAAGTCGCCTTCGGCGAGAGGCTGGATATTATGGCAAATGTTACTTTATTGACCGGAAGCCGCGCAGCAGGGGGTGCGACGCCGTGTGAACAGTAACCTTGTCTTTTCCCATAAATGAGAAACTCCTTATTTTGTCATTGTCCTTATCGGAATAAGATGTTATAATGGTTCTAGCCAAAATCAATGCATACGTTTTACCCCTTTGAATTGGCGAATACGAAAGAGAGGAAATGCACATCATGAAATGTCCGATATGTGGAAAAGATGTTGAGTTACAGAAGAAGCAGGTTGGTGTCGATGAACAGGGCGCACCGGTCTTTCATCAATATGCAGTATGCCGTGATTGTAAGAAGCAGTGGGATCTTGACAAGCAGCGCGCCAGGAAAGCTGTTCCGGATACGGCGGTGAATACTGGAAAGGCTGAGGCTCCTCCGGTACAGCCTGAGAAGGATCCGGGCGAACACAAAGGGACAGCTCCTGATGCGTCCCATAAAACAGGGGCAGTGAAGAAAGCACCTGTCGGCAGTGCGGCGCCGGAGAAGAAGGAACCGAAGAAACCGGCTGCGGCGCATCCGTTTCCGGAAGGGATGCCCTCCCGCAAAGCAGCAGCGGGGGCGGCGCCTGCGGAAGGAAAGGTTTCCCGCAAGTCCGCGCCGGGCAGCAATCCGGCAGGAGGGGAGGCGCCAGGCTCGGTATCCGGAAAGGCTCTTGGGGATGGAGAGGCTTCCCGCAAAGCAGCGCCGGCGAAGGCTGCCGGAGAAGGAAAAGCCCCCCGTAAGCCGGCTTCCCAGGAGGCTTCTTCTGAGAGAAAAGTACCCCGCAGGTCAGCGAATGAAACGGCTTCAGCAGAGGAAAGGACTCCCCGCAAGTCAGCGGACGGAGCGGCTCCGGCAGAGGCAAGAGCAGCCCGCAGGGCGCAGGCAGGCGGAACGTCTCCTGAGAAAAGGATCCGGAAGCCGGATGGCCATAAGCCCTCCGGAGAGAAAGCAGGAACTCCAAGGCCGGCATCAGCAAAACGGCCGCCAGCCGTGGCCTCGGCGGAACAGGCATCGGAGAAGCGTCCATCCGGAAAGCCTCCTGTTAAGAAGCGGGCGGCGGGCGCACCGGTGAATCCGGCGGCGGAACATCTGGCAGAGGGTGCCCCGAAGAGAAAGGCTGTCCGTAAGAGCATGGCCGAATCCGGGGAACAGCGTTACGGAAACATCCCTCCAGAAAAGGTTCGGACCAAAAAGGAGCATGCAGTCAGAAAAGGATACGAGGACATGCTTTCTACGGATCCGAACTATAAGCCGGTGAAGAAGAAAAGAACGCTTGCAGAAGAGGAAGTGCAGCCTGTGAAAAAGGAACGGCCTGTTCCGGCCAAAAAACGTCCGGATACGAAGGCAAGCCTGGAAGACGAGTATGAAGAGGATGACGAGGCGGACTACGATGATACAGAATATGTTACAGCAAGATTCCGTGTTCCGCGGATTCTATTCGGGATCATTTCTGTTCTGGCAGCCGGATTCTTTGCATACGGCGGATTTTTTGCGGGACTGGAAAATATAGCGTCCGGAAGTACGGTTTCTACGGGAACCACATTCCTGATCTTTGCGATCTGTATGCTTGTTTCCGGATTGATGCTGCTGATCATGCAGAACCGCAACACGATCCTGGCCTTTATCCTGCCTATGATCTTTTATTTTGGAGCAGCCGTATTTACATTCCTCAAGCGCGGGGACGACAAGATGTTCCTGTTTTGTGCCATCGGAGGGGCGGTGTTCGGCCTGATCTTCCTTGTACTGGGAATTGTGTCGAGAAATTCGGACGGCTATGATGATTCAGATGATTATGACGATCCGTTTGACGATGAGTATGAATAAAGGAATTTCTTTCCGCTTCCAAAAGATCTGAATATGTTTTTTACTGCGGCTCATTCCTGAAACAGGTGTGAGCCGTTTGAAAAAACAATATTTCTTTATAAAAGGAAAGAGCCACATTGCTGTGACTCAAAGGGGGAAAAAGTTTATGAAAAAGTGTTCTTATCTTCGAACAGTTACATTATATCTTTGAGTTGTGGAAAAAATGTGATACATTTTTGAACGGATTGTTAACAAACCTATAATATTTTGTGAAGCCAGGATATGGAAAAATGATAGAAGAAATATAGAAGGACTGCCGCGGGCAGACATCCCCCTTACGGGGAATGTCTCTCCCGGGCTTGCCTTTAATCTTATTTTACTGCTGTCTCAGCATAGGTCGTTGTTACCAGATCTTCATAAGGCGCACGTTTTTCTAATTCTCCGGCACTTTCCAGAATATCCTGGAGCAGTTCAAAGCTGGATTTTTCAAAGATCAGATTTTCTTTCCACGTATCCTGATCATAATATCTTGTCACGATCGTAGTAATGGTTTCCAGGTCCGATTCCGGAAACTGAGGTTCGATCGCCTTGGCAATCTCTGCCGGGGTATGGGACTGTACATAATCCATGCCTTTCTGGAGCGCATTGACAAAGCTCTGGATCGTCTCCGGATGCTCTTCCATAAAGCTCTGCTTTGCGCTGTAAGCTGTATAGGGCACGTATCCGCTGTCTTCCCCGAGGGATGCTACGACATAGCCCTTGCCTTCTGTCTCCAGGGCGGTTGCTCCTGGCTCAAACTCTACCGTAAAATCCCCCAGATTTTCTGAAAATGCCGCGGCAGTAGCGCCGAAGTCAATGCTCTGGTTGATCTCCAGATCCGAAGCAGGGTCAATCCCGTTTTCTTTCAAAATAAATTCAAAGACCATTTCCGGCATTCCGCCTTTTCTTCCCCCGAGAACCGTCTTCCCCTTCAAGTCATTCCATGAAAATTCCGGCATTTCCTCCCGGGCAACAAGGAAGTTGCCGGCCCGCTGGGTGAGCTGGGCAAAATTGACCACATAATCATTTGCCCCTTCATTATAGGTATAGATCGAAGATTCTGACCCCATGAACCCGATATCTGCTTCGCCGGAAAGTACGGCGGTCATAACCTTGTCGGCCCCGAATCCGCAGACCAGATCGAGCCGGATATTTTCCTCCTCAAAATATCCTTCCTCGATGGCAACATACATGGGAGCGTAAAAAATGGAATGAGCCACTTCATTTAACGTGATGTCGGTCATTTCCTTTTTCGGTGCAGGCGCAGCTGTGGACGATGTGGTTTCTTCGGTCTTTTCCTCTGGTTTTGCAGTCTCCTGTGCCTGCTTTTCACCGCAGGCCGTGAATGTCAGACCGGCGAGAGCCGTAGTAAGAAGTAAGGCAATCAAACGCTTTTTCATAAATCCTCCTGAAAAATGATATCTCAATCTTTATTACTATATGTGGGGATCAGAGACTGGTGAGGAATTTCCTGAAAAATATATTGAAGTATGGACTTTAAAAGTTTAGTGTGCTAAAATGGAAAAGGCTGTTAATTGTAACGGAGTAACAAAGGAGAGGGCTTTATGAGTAAGAAGATTAGAACAGAGGCGGTTGATTATTTGTTTAGCGCAATACTGAGCTTAAAAGACAAAGAGGAGTGCTATACCTTCTTTGAGGATATCTGTACGATCAATGAACTGCTGTCCCTTTCGCAGCGGTTTGAGGTGGCGAAAATGCTGAGGGAAAAGAAGACTTATCTGGAAATCGCGGAAAAGACAGGCGCCTCTACGGCGACGATCAGCCGTGTAAACCGTTCTTTGAATTATGGAAACGACGGGTACGATATGGTGTTTGCGCGGATCGACCAGGAGGAGGACCCGGCAGATTGATAGACGGAGTGGAACTTACAGTACAGCCGCCCCGGAATCGGAAGACCGCCGGATTCCAGGACGGTTTTATAGATAGCGCCGGAATTTATTTTAACTCCGGCATGGAGTCGATCAGCTTTTCAATGATCATCTTTTTTACATATACATCAAAGCTGAGACTGCAGATCAGGGAGAAGAGCTGCAGATATGCCCGGTCCTCCTCCGGAGCCTCCGTGAAGGAATCCATGGCCCTTGCATAGATGCTTTTCATTTCTTCCATGAGCGGCTCGACATCTGCTTTTTCCATCGAACACACTTCTTCATAAATGGACGTGAGATTGAAGGCATCCTCCTTGTGGAAATACTTTTCCGTGAGAGGGTGCAGAAGCATCTCGATATCCTTGATGGACAGGATATTTTTAAAATAATAAATGAAGATCAGGATCAGTACGTGTTCTTTCGTATACTTCTTCCGGACCGGCGGGGGAAGTAGATTGTTCTTGGCATAATTGTTGATCATGGTCTTGGTCAGGATCTTGTCCTGCTCGTAGCGCCGGGTAGAGGAGAGCTGCGAATCCATGAAGGTGGTCACCTGATCCATATACAGGTCAATATTCGGAATCTCATCCGCATGGATATAGTCGATCCGGGAAAGGCTTTCTAAAATGCTGTTCAGCATATCACTTGCGTCTATTTTCATGTTATCACCTCGATGGAATTATTATATAGTATTTAAAACCAGATGGCAAGGAAAAGATTTATTGTTGAAGTTTCACAAAAGGGCTTCCATTTTCTATGAAATTATGATAATCTTAGTGCAAATGTTTCAGATCATAAGGAGGATTTTATGATGTTAAAAGACAAGGTAGCTGTCGTAACCGGAGGAACAAGAGGGATTGGATACGCCGTTGTGAAAAAGTATCTGGAGAACGGCGCAAAGGTCATCCTGTTCGGATCAAGGGAAGAGACTGTGGAGAAGGCGCTTGCTTCTCTGAAGGCGGAGAATCCGGACTGGCCGGTGGAGGGCGCGCATCCGGATCTGACTAATGAGGAAGAGATGGACAAGGCCATTCAGGAGATCAGGGATAAGTATGGAAGAATCGACATCTTGGTCAATAATGCCGGTGTATCGGACAGCACGAAGATCGATCAATATAAAGCAGGGCAGTTTGAAAAGGTGATGAAGTTGAATGTAAACGCAATCTTCAACGCGATCCATCCGGTCGTTAAGATCATGAAGGAGCAGGGAGGCGGATGCATCCTGAATACCAGCTCCATGGTCAGCATTTCCGGACAGCCCGGTGGCGTTGCCTACCCTACAAGTAAGTTTGCGGTGAACGGACTGACGCTCTCTCTGGCAAGAGAACTGGGACCGAGCAATATCCGTGTGAACGCGGTGGCTCCTGGAATCACAAAGACCGACATGGTAGCAGCGCTCCCGGATTCCATGATCCAGCCGCTGATCGCAACGATCCCGCTGCGCAGGATCGGGGAACCGGAGGATGTTGCGAACGCGTTTTTATTCCTGGCCAGCGACATGGCTTCCTATGTGACAGGAGAAGTGCTGTCCGTAGACGGCGCGTCAAGGGCCTGATCAGGCTTAAAAAGATCCTGGAGGAATGTATTTGTTTTTTATAGAGGACAGGCAGGTGCCGGATGATCCGGGGCCTGCTGTTTTCAAGTACGGGGAAAGGCAGATCGAAATATGATTTATGAGCCGTTATTTAAACTGGAGCGGACCGGAGTGCAGATCCATTATTATACGAATATCCGGAAATATAATCCGGTCCACTGGCATTCGGCGGTTGAGCTGATTTATATCCTGAATGGAAACGCGAAGATAGCCATCGAGGGAAAGGATTATCCGGTGGTGGCCGGAGAGTTCGTGGTGATCGATTCCAACCAGCTGCATGAGTTCCGGTGCAGAGGGGAATCCATGATGGTAGTCATCCATTTTTCCCGCAGCAGCATGAAGAATTTTATTCCGAACCTGGACGAATACCATTTTCAATGCGCCAGGGCCGAGCTGCAGAAGGAGAAGCTGGATGCGTATCTGGAGATCTGCGAGCTGTTGAAAGGGCTTCCGCCTTTGTATGTTATGCATCCTACAGGGTATAAGCTGAAAAGCCAGGCCATTGCGATGGAGATATTTTTCGAGCTGGTCAATCAGTTTGCGGAGACCGGGGAATGGGTGCAGAAGCCGGAAAAGCGGGAGAACCTGGAGCGGATGGAGGAGATCATCGAATACATTGAGCTTCACCACAAAGAGCTGATCTCCCTGGAAAGCATCGCCGCCCATTTCTATCTGAGCAGAGAATATTTCAGCCGTTTTTTCCGGAAAAATATGGGCGTGACGTTTACAAGGTATGTCAATCAGGTGCGCCTGATGCATATTTATCAGGAAATATGCAATACCGAATTTGGGATCATGGAGCTGGCGGAAAAGCATGGATTTACGAATTATAAGCTGTTCAACAAAATGTTCCATGAGGTCTACGGCTGTACTCCGCGGGAAATACGGATGAGCCGGAAAAGGTCATGAAGAATGAAATCCGTACAAAAAGGAGAAGATTATGAGTATATATGATTCATTGAATGAACAGCAGAGGGAGGCCGTATATCATACGGAAGGGCCGCTTCTCATCCTGGCAGGAGCAGGCTCCGGAAAGACCAGAGTGCTGACCCACAGGATCGCCTACCTGATGGAAGAAAAAGGGGTCAATCCATGGAACATCCTGGCCATCACATTTACCAACAAGGCGGCCGGGGAGATGCGGGAGAGGGTGAACCGTCTGGTGAGCTTCGGCGCGGAGAGTGTCTGGGTGAGTACCTTCCATTCGGCCTGTGTCCGGATCCTGAGAAGACACATTGACCGGTTGGGATACGAAAATAATTTTACCATCTATGACAGTGACGACCAGAAGACACTGATGAAAGAGATCTGCAAAAGGCTGAATATTGATACGAAGGCCTATAAAGAAAGCTCTCTTCTGGCCGCTATTTCCTCCGCAAAGGACCAGACACTGACACCGGACGCGTATGAAGCCCGGGCGGAGGGCAATTATGGAATGAAGAATATCGCAAAGGTATACCGGGAGTACGAAAGCCAGCTGCGGGCCAGCAATGCACTGGATTTTGACGATCTGCTGCTGCGGACGGTGCAGCTCTTCGAGACACAGCCGGATGTGCTGGAGTATTATCAGGAACGGTTCCGGTATATCATGGTGGACGAGTATCAGGATACGAATACGGTTCAGTTTAAATTCATCAGCCTTTTGGCGTCCAAGTATCAAAACCTGTGTGTGGTGGGGGATGACGATCAGTCGATCTATAAGTTCCGGGGGGCGAATATCCGGAATATTCTGAATTTTGAGGAGGAATTTCAGGACGCAAGGGTCATCAAGCTGGAGCAGAACTACCGTTCCACAGGCAATATCCTGAATGCGGCCAATGCAGTGATCCGGCATAACCTGGGGAGAAAGGACAAGACCCTCTGGACGGATAACGGGGAAGGGGCTCCGATCCGGTTCCGACAGTTCTATAATGCCTATGACGAGGCAGATTTTGTCGCGGAGGATATCAGAAGCCAGGTAGAAGAGGGGATGTGTTACAATGACTGTGCTGTCCTATACCGGACCAACGCCCAGTCCCGTCTTTTTGAGGAGAAGTTTGTAGCATCCAACATTCCCTATAAGATCGTAGGCGGGATCAATTTCTATGCCCGCAGGGAGATCAAGGATCTTCTGGCGTATCTGAAGACTATTGATAACGGGAGGGATGACCTGGCGGTGCGGCGGATCGTCAATGTGCCGAAGCGGGGGATCGGCCTGACCACTATCAACCGGGTGCAGGAATCAGCGTCAGCCCGGGGCATCGGATTTTACAGTGCGCTGCAGGGGCTGGATCTGATCCCGAATATCGGACGGGCAGCCCCGAAGCTGGATTCCTTTGTGGCTCTCATTGAATATTTCAAAAGCAGGGCAGATCAGATCCCGGTTTCAAAGCTGATGGAAGAGATTCTGGAGAGGACCGCGTACATAGAGAGCCTGGACGCAGAGGATAAAGAGGATGCGGAAGCAAGGATCCAGAATATCGACGAGCTGGTGAGCAAGATCGTGTCCTATGAGGAGGCCTGTGAGGAAGCGGGGGATCAGCCGACACTTAGCGGATTTCTGGAAGAGGTGGCGCTTGTTGCGGATATCGACAGCCTGGACGAGAACCAGGATTATGTGGTGCTGATGACGCTGCACAGCGCGAAGGGGCTGGAATTTCCCCATGTATACTTGGCCGGGCTGGAGGACGGGTTATTTCCCAGCGCCATGTGCCTGGACGATCCGGAGGACCTGGAGGAGGAGCGGCGCCTGTGCTATGTAGGCATTACGAGAGCGGAGAAAAAACTGACCGTAAGCTGCGCAAAGCAGCGGATGCTCCGAGGCGAGATCCGGTTTAATCCCATGTCCCGGTTTTTGAATGAGATTCCGGCGGAGTTCCTGGAGACGGAGAGGAGGATGTTTGAAAAGGAGGAGCGGATCGCGCCGGTGCCCAATGCAAAGCAACAGGCGAGAAAGGCATTTCATCAGCAGCCATTCCAGAGCCATTCCGCGGCAAAGCAGTTCACAGTAACGAAGGGAAAAGGGCTGGACTATACGGTAGGAGACCGGGTCAGCCACATGAAGTTCGGGGAAGGCACGGTGAAGGTGATCACGGAAGGCGGAAGGGATTATGAGGTGACCGTAGAGTTCGATTCGGCAGGGGTACGGAAGATGTTTGCATCCTTTGCGAAGCTTCAAAAATTGTAACAAAATATATGAAATTTTTAAAAAATCAAATAATTTAGTAGTAATCTGAAATCGTTAGTGTTATAATAAAAAATAAGTGAAACCTAGATCAGATTGGGAAAGGACGGAAAAGAATATGGATGCTATGAGCAAGGTGGAAGGATTGATCGCGGAGACAAAGTTAAAGGAACTTCTTCACAGAACAGAGGCGGAAAAGCAGAAAAATACGATCGTATGGGTACTGGCGATCATCGGGGCGATCGCAGCGGTTGCGGCGATTGCGTTTGCAGTGTATAAGTTCGTGACACCGGATTATCTGGAAGACTTCGAGGAAGATTTTGATGATGATTTCGATGATTATTTCAGTGAGGAAGACCAGGTATAATCTGCGGTGAGCAGGTGATTGTTTCTCCGGGCAGATGCCCGGAAGATGGTTTGCGCATAGTTGACCTGTCTGTCAGGCGGTCTGCTCCTCTCTCTGGCTGATTTTTACAGATACATGCAGGGAGGGAGAGAACCCTGGCGGTCAGGTCATATTGGCGGCTGTTGTGAGAGTCAAAGGCTCAGGGCAGGATGTACTGTTGCACTCTGCCTCTTTTTGTGTTGCGCTTTATATCGGATCTGCTGTAAACAGCCGCTGCGGAGATTCCATTATGATTGATAAGGGGAAAGTATGAAAAAAGGGCAGATATATGAGGGGATCATCGAGTGCGTAGATTTTCCGAACAAGGGGAAGATCAGTCCGGACGGGGAAGATCAGTATGCGATTGTAAAAAACGGGATTCCGGGTCAGAAGATTCGCTTCATGGTCCAGAAGTTTAAGCAGGGTGTCGCTCAGGGGCGGCTTCTGGAGGTGCTCGAACCGTCGCCTCTGGAAACGAGAGAGCCTGTCTGCCGCCAGTTTCCGGCCTGCGGAGGGTGCATGTACCAGACTATGTCCTATGAAGCGCAGCTGGAGATGAAGGCCGGACAGGTCAAGCGGATCCTGGATCAGGCGCTGGCGCCCGGGCGAAGCTATGAATTTGAAGGGATTTTGGGCGGCTCGGAGGAGTTTGGCTACCGGAATAAAATGGAATTTTCTTTTGGCGATGCGTATAAGGACGGGCCCTTGTCGCTGGGACTTCATAAAAAAGGAAGTACTTATGATATACTGACCGTGTCGGACTGCAGGCTGGTACACAGGGACATGACGGCTGTACTGGACTGCGTACTTCAATTTTTTCGGGAACGGGGCACTTCCTATTATAAGAAGCTTCAGCATCAGGGGTATCTGAGACATCTGCTGCTGCGCCGGGGAAATGCTACCGGCGAGCTGCTGGTCAATCTTGTGACCACCACACAGGAGGAGCATGACCTTCAGCCTTTGGCAGAACGGCTTCTGGGACTGGAGCTGGAGGGAAAGATCACAGGGATCCTTCATATTTATAATGACTCTCTGTCGGATGTGGTGAGAAGCGACAGGACAGAGCTTCTGTACGGACAGGACTATTTTACAGAAAAGCTTCTGGGGATGGATTTTAAGGTGACTCCATTTTCCTTCTTTCAGCCCAATTCCCGGGGTGCGGAAATACTGTATGGGACGGTCAGGGAATACATCGGCGATATCCGGGATCTGACAGTCTTTGACCTGTTCAGCGGAACCGGAACCATTGCACAGGTGCTGGCTCCGGTGGCGGGACAGGTGATCGGGGTAGAGATCGTGGAGGAAGCGGTGGAGGCAGCGAGGGAAAATGCCGCGAAAAACGGACTGGACAACTGCCGGTTTCTAGCAGGTGATGTGTTCAAAGTATTGGATGAGATTGGGGAAAAACCGGATGTGATCGTGCTGGATCCGCCCAGAGACGGGATTCATCCGAAGGCGCTTCCGAAGATCCTGGATTACGGAGCGGACCGGATCGTCTACATTTCCTGCAAGGTGTCCAGTCTGGCGAGAGACCTGGAAATGATACAGGGAAGAGGGTATGAGCTGGTGAAGTGCAGGGCAGTGGACCAGTTCTGTCAGACTGTCCATATCGAATGCGTGTGTCTGCTGGAGAAAATTTCATGATTCTACCATTGCAAGAAACGGTAAAATAATGCTATAATCCATAGTAGTGTACCCAAAGGGCGTTCCATAATGCACAGCCCTTCGGGACGGGCGGTTTCCGTCTGATCAGGAATACTCTGTTAGAACGTTTTGAAGTAGGTGACGAATTTGAAGAATAAGATTAAGCGTCTTTCCAAAGGAGACTTTCATATTCCACAACCGGATATCATTTTTTCCGAGACTCACATTACCATGCGGGTAGGGGAAGGGGAAGTATATAAAGGCAGTTTTTCCCTGCAGAACCAGGGGGAGGGAACCATCCGGGGTCTGGTGTATCCTTCTTCCTTCCGCATGCGCTGCGAAGAGACAGGCTTTGACGGCAATCCGGTGAATATCTACTATGTGTATGACGGTACCGGACTGGTGCCGGGACACGTGGAGCACGGGAGATTTACCATTGTCTGCAACGGCGGGGAATTTGACATCGCGTTTACGGCCATCATCGAGAAGCCGTTTGTCATGACACGCTATGGCAAGGTGCAGAGTCTGGAGGATTTTAGAAAGCTATCCTTCCAGGATCCGGCCGAGGCGGAGAAGCTGTTCCGTTCGCGGGACTTCTATGAGATTCTAAAATACGAAGACAGAAGGATCCAGGCCCTTTACGACAATATGCGTAAATGGGAGCTGGATCAGCAGGCGCTGGAGGAATTCCTGGTCGGCTGCAAGCAGAAGGAAAAGGTATTCCTGACACTGGAGGAGGAGAGCAGGGCGTTCATTTCCCTGACTGAGACCCGGAAGGAGATCTTTACGATCAAGAAGAATACCTGGGGGCACCTTCTGATTGATGTACATACGGAGAGCGATTTTTTGTCCATAGAGCGCACCAGGATTTCAACCGAGGAGTTTATCGGAAATTCCTACCGGATGGAGTATATCATCCACGACGAGAAGCTTCACAAAGGAAGCAACTTCGGACAGATCATCCTGGAAACCCCTTATGAGACACTGACCTATGAGATCGTGGTGGAAAAGAATGTAGACCGGGATGAGGAGCATCATGCCCAGGAACAGGAATTTGCGGGGATCCTGAAAGGCTTTCTGCAGTATGAGGCCGGGAAGAAGGAGCTGAGTACCTGGACGGAGGAGGCGCTGCGCCGGGTGGAACGGCTTCGGAAGAAGAGCGATAAGAATGACATGTATCTTCTCGTGAATGCGCATATCAGCCTGATTGGAAACCGGATGGATGAGGCCAAGATGCTTCTGGAATCCTACAATTATAATCGGTTTGCAATCGGGAAAAATGCAGAGCTGAGTTCCTATTATCTCTATCTGACGACGCTTTTAAGCAATGATTCCATCGGACAGCGGCGTGTGGCGGAAGAGATTTCCAAGTATTACATGAAGCATCCGGAGAGCTGGAAGATCCTGTGCATGCTGGTGCAGGTGGATTCGGAATACAAGATCTTAAGCGAGCGGCTGCGGGTGATGGAGAACCTGTTTTATGAAGAAAAGCCTCACAGCCTGATCTTTTACCTGGTCGTATTCCGCTGCTTTCGGGAGAAGAGTACTTCCCTGAAAAAGCTGGGGATGTTCGAGGTGCGGGTGCTGTTCTTTGCCGCAAAATACAAGCTTATGACAAAGGAACTGGCGCTCTATACAGCGAATCTGGCAAGTCAGCTCAAGACCTTTGACAAGCATTTATATAATACACTGGTGCTGTGCTATAAGATGTATCCGGAGTCCATGATCTTAACTGCGATCTGCACGCTTCTGATCAAGGGGAACTGCGTGGACAATATTTATTTCCGCTGGTATGAAAAGGCGGTGAAGTCAGAGCAGAAGATTGCCCAGCTGTATGAATTTTATATGGCGTCCGTGAAGGAGACCCAGTTTAAGAAGGCGCTTCCGCGCTCGGTCTACCTGTATTTCATGCATGGAAATTCTCTGAATTACCATAAGCTGGCATTTTTGTACGCGAACCTGATCTCCTATGTGGATGAGGGAAGCGAGATCTATGCTCATTACCGGGATGAGATCGAAGCATTTGCATGCAATCAGATGGAGCGCAGGCATATTGATGAGCACCTGCGGATCATTTATAAGAGGTTTGTGGCGGAACGGCTTATGAATCCGGACAGGGTAAAGGCGCTGTACGATATCTGCCATGCTTATGAGATCACGACCAAGGTTCGGAATATGAAGTTCATCCATGTGGTTGCCGAAGATGGGAGCATTACCCAGACAGTCCCCTACACGGAAGACGGAGCGCAGGTGTTTTTGTATTCCAAGACGGACCGGCTGGTTTGGGAGGCGCGGAACGGAAGACACTATACCGATTCCATTCCCTATGAGAGCAAGCGTCTGTTTTACGAGCTGCGCTATCTGGATATGTGCAAGCGGTATATCAACGGTATGCGGCTGAGGCGGCAGGAAGAAGAGGCGGAGGAGCTGACACTGGAGACCGTACGGTCCGTAGGTGTGGAACAGTATACGGAAGAGGAGCTGTTTGCGCTCTGCACCAAGACGATCCGGGAAACGAATTACGAAAGCGATGATTTCCTGACCTATATCTGTTTTGAACTGTTTAAAAAGGGACAATACGACAAGGTGACTCTGACCTACCTTGCCAATTATTACTGCGGGGCGACCACGGATATGAAGCTGCTCTGGCGGGAGGCCAAGGAGTATGAGGTCCATACCCATAAGCTGGGTGAACGGATCCTGACGCAGATGCTGTTTGCGGAGGAGATTTTTGCAGAGGCTCCGGTGTTTGAGGATTATTATGCGGAAGGGCCGTATTTCCGGCTGCAGCAGGCGTATCTGGCTTATATGTCCAGGGAATATGTGGCGGAGGACCGGAAGATCAGCAGAAGTGTCATAGACATTATCTGCAGGGAATATGAAAAGGGTGAGGATACCATTGATATCTGCAAGATCGCGGTGCTCAAATATTATGCGGACAAGGATTATACGCCTTCCCAGCGCAGGACGCTGAAGAAGTTCCTTCAGGAGCTTTGCGGAAAGCAGCTGTATTTCCCGTTTTATCTGTCGTATGAGAAGGACTGGCTGATTGAGCTGCAGCTCTGGGATAAGACCCTGATCGAGTATAAGGGGCAGAAGGGCAGCCGCGTGATGCTCTACTACCAGCTCCAGAAAGGAAATTCGGAGAGCGTGGACTATTCGACGGAAGTGCTTTCTCCGATGTATGACAATATCTATGTAAAGAAGTTTGTATTGTTTGCAAATGAAACCTTAAAATATTATTTTAAAGAAACGATTGACGGCAATTCCTACCGCAGCGAGAAGGAGAGCTGTTCAAAGGAGATCAGGGAAGGCGAGAACGGGCGTTACGGCCGGCTCAATGATATTCTGCTTTCGGAAGGAAGCATCCGCGAATCCAGGATGAAGGCATATGCCCAGGAGGACATGACTGCTGCGCATATGTTTGAGAACGACGCATAAAAGGAGGCTGATTTGTATGGGACAGGGGAGCATGATAGGATATGAGATCACGGAGAAAATGTGCCAGATCAGCTATTATAATGACCAACAGTCAGAACCTGAGACGCTGGAAGTGGATTCCGACAATTATCAGATCCCGCTGTTGGTCGGAAGACTTCGGGATACCTGGGCCTATGGAAAGGAAGCAAAGCGCCTGGTCACAATCAAGGAAGGCTTTGTGGTGACCAGGCTTCTGGAGAGAAGCCTGGCGGGAGAGAAGATCGACTGCGGGGAGGAGACCTATGATGCGGTGGAGCTGCTGTCCAAGTTTATCCAGCTGTCCCTGCAGCAGTTTCCGGAGATCAGCGGGATTGTGTTCAGCGTGCCGGAGCTGACGGAGGAGCTGGCCCAGATGCTCCGCGGAATCGCGGTGCGGATGGGAGTGGAAAAGCAGCACATTTTTATACAGGATTATAAAGAAAGCTTCTGTAATTACCTCTTTTACCAGCCCAAGGAGCTGTGGCAGTATGACGCTGCGCTGTTCTGCTGCGACAGGAACGAGATCAAGGCGTTTATGCTCCGGCGTCTGAAGCCGGGGCTGGGAGGCGGCAAGACCACCTTTGTCACGGTAGACGAGGTGGCAAGCGCCCATATGAAGGAGCTGGCGGCCGTATATCCGGTCCTGAACGAGGACAAGGCAAAGGAAGCGGACGCAAGGTTCTGCAAGTTTATCCAGAGTGTGTTTGAGAAGCGGATCGTATCCTCGGTTTTTCTCACAGGAGAAGGCTTTGAGAATAACTGGTATCCCAAGTCTCTCCGGGTGCTCTGCAACGGGCGGCGCGCGTTTATCGGGAACAACCTCTACAGCAAGGGAGCCTGCTATACGGCGTTCCGCAAGATGTATATGCATATCGAGAATCCGGTTTATCTGTCGGCCAGCAAGCTGACGGATCAGATTACGGTTAATATGCGGGTGAACGGTCAGGAGATGTGGTATCCCATCGTATCCTGGGGCGCCCAGTGGTATGAGTGCAACAACCAGTGGGAGGTGCTGGTGGAGGATCTGGACAGCATTGAGCTGCATGTGGAATCCCTGGTTCAGGGATCTCTTCGGAATGAAGTGATCTCCCTGGAAAAATTTCCGAAACGGGCGGAGTATTCCATGCGGCTGCAGATTGAGACTCTGCTTTTAGATGAAAAGACCTGTAAGATCACAGTGCGGGACGTAGGCTTCGGGGAGTTTTTCCTGCCCACGGATTTCCATGCAGAGAAGATTATACATTTAGGAGGCAACGATGGGAAGTTTGGTTCTTTGTCATGAGCGGCATGCAACGCATCCGTATGAGATTACTCGGATCCACTGCAAGATATTTACAATAGAAGAATTGTGCTACTATCTCTGCAACAACCTGTATCTGATTGATTACACAATCATGAACGAGCAGCTGTGCGTGTGGCTGGATGAAGAGCTGGGCATGAGAACGCTTGCTGGGCAGCTTCGGGACGTGATCCGCCTGCACGGGTCCATTGAGAAGTTCGTGCTGACGATCCTGAAAGATTCCAGAATCTACCGGGATACGGAGATGATCCGGATCCAGAATGTACTGGAACGGCTGCGGAACCAGAAGGACATTGAGCGGCAGAAATACAAGGGCGACAACCTGCTGGAAAGCGGGGAGATCGAGGAAGCGATCCTGGTCTATCAGGCGATCCTGAATCAGGAAAAGGACGAGAGCGTGGACGCAAAATTCTACGGCAGGATCTACGCCGGCCTGGGGGCGGCCTATGGGAGACTGTTCTTGTACCAGGAGTCGGCACGGATGTATGACCGGGCGTATCAGATCTGCGAGGATCCGAATCTTTTGAAGCCATATCTCTATGCGTCATACAAGTATATGTCGCTGGAGGAATACCACATCCTGCTGACCAAGCATGAGAATTATGTGGAGATCAATGCCAGGATGCGCCAGGAGATGGAGGATATCCGCAACGGCATGCAGCTGGAATTAAATGATGTGCTCCTGGAGAAGTGGAAGAGACAATACCGCAGAAGCCATATATAATGTTGGAAAATATACCATTTTTAGGTACAAATATCTTGACGTGATACGACAAAACCTTTAAAATAAGAATGCGACTTAAACAAGCTTAGCAAAATATATATTAGGGAGGTCATTAGGACATGGCAAAATGGGTTTATATGTTTACCGAAGGTGACGCCACCATGAGGAACCTGCTCGGCGGAAAGGGCGCGAACCTTGCCGAGATGACGAATCTGGGTCTGCCGGTGCCGCAGGGCTTTACGATCACAACAGAAGCCTGCACGCAGTATTATGAGGATGGCAGAACGATCAATGACGAGATCATGGGCCAGATCATGGAAGCAATCACGAAGATGGAAGGGGTTACCGGCAAGAAGTTTGGTGACAAGGAGAATCCGCTCCTGGTTTCCGTACGTTCCGGTGCTAGAGCTTCTATGCCCGGTATGATGGACACGATCCTGAACCTGGGTCTGAATGAAGAGGTTGTAGACGTACTTGCGGAAGGATCCGGCAATCCGCGCTGGGCATGGGACTGCTACAGAAGATTTATCCAGATGTACTCCGATGTCGTTATGGAAGTCGGCAAAAAGTATTTTGAAGAGCTCATCGACAAGATGAAAGAGGAAAAGGGCGTGAAGCAGGACGTAGAACTGACTGCGGATGACCTGAAAGCGCTTGCGGGACAGTTCAAAGCGGAATATAAAGAGAAGATCGGGGAAGACTTCCCGACAGATCCGAAGGAACAGCTCATGGGAGCGATCAAAGCCGTATTCCGTTCCTGGGATAACCCGAGAGCGAATGTATACCGCCGTGACAATGATATCCCGTATTCATGGGGAACTGCTGTCAACGTACAGATGATGGCATTCGGAAACATGGGAGATGACTGCGGTACAGGCGTTGCATTTACCAGAGACCCGGCTACAGGCGAGAACGGTCTGTTCGGCGAGTTCCTGACCAATGCACAGGGCGAGGACGTAGTTGCAGGTGTCCGAACTCCGATGCATATTTCCGAGATGGAAGACAAATTCCCGGAGGCTTTTGTACAGTTCAAGGACGTTTGCAAGACTCTGGAATCACACTACAGAGACATGCAGGATATGGAGTTTACTGTAGAGCACGGCAAGCTGTACATGCTGCAGACCAGAAACGGCAAGAGAACCGCTCAGGCTGCTCTGAAGATCGCATGCGACCTGGTGGATGAAGGCATGCGTACAGAGGAAGAAGCTGTTGCCATGATCGACCCGAGAAACCTTGACACACTGCTTCATCCGCAGTTTGACGCTGCTGCATTGAAGGCTGCTGAGCCCATCGCAAAGGCTCTGGGCGCTTCACCGGGAGCTGCCTGCGGTAAGATCGTATTCTCCGCTGACGACGCAAAGGAGTGGGCTGCAAGAGGAGAAAAGGTCGTTCTGGTCCGCCTGGAGACTTCTCCGGAGGATATCGAAGGTATGAAGGCTGCACAGGGAATCCTGACCGTTCGCGGCGGTATGACAAGCCATGCGGCAGTTGTAGCGCGCGGGATGGGCAGATGCTGTGTATCCGGCTGCGGCGATATTGCGATGGACGAAGAGAACAAGAAGTTCACACTGGCAGGAAAAGAATACCATGAAGGAGACCCGATCTCCATCAACGGTTCTACCGGAAATATCTACGATGGCATCATCCCGACTGTAGACGCGACCATTGCGGGAGAGTTCGGACGGATCATGGCATGGGCTGACAAGTACAGAACCATGAAGGTACGTACCAATGCAGATACGCCTGCAGACGCGAAGAAAGCCCGTGAGCTGGGAGCTGAAGGTATCGGACTGTGCCGTACAGAGCATATGTTCTTCGAAGGCAACAGAATTGATGCGTTCCGTGAGATGATCTGTGCGGAGACCGTAGAAGAGAGAGAAGCAGCACTGGAGAAGATCCTTCCGGAACAGCAGGGAGACTTCGAGAAGCTGTACGAGGCTCTGGAAGGCAACCCGGTTACCATCCGTTTCCTGGATCCGCCGCTGCATGAGTTCGTTCCGACAGAGGAAGAGGACATCAAGAAGCTGGCTGATGCGCAGGGCAAGACTGTAGAGCAGATCAAGACGATCATCGACGGCCTGCATGAGTTCAACCCGATGATGGGCCACCGCGGATGCCGTCTGGCAGTGACCTATCCGGAGATTGCGAAGATGCAGACCAAGGCAGTGATCCGTGCGGCCATCAATGTAAAGAAAGCACATCCGGACTGGAACGTATGCCCGGAGATCATGATCCCGTTGATCGGCGATATCAAAGAGCTGAAGTATGTGAAGAAGTTTGTTGTTGAGACTGCTGATGCTGAGATCGCAGCAGCCGGCGTGGAATTGAAGTATGAGGTTGGTACCATGATCGAGATCCCGAGAGCGGCTCTTACCGCTGACGAGATTGCGAAGGAAGCGGACTTCTTCTGCTTCGGAACCAACGACCTGACACAGATGACATACGGCTTCTCACGTGACGATGCGGGCAAGTTCCTGGATGGATACTATGACGCGAAGATCTTTGAGAACGATCCGTTTGCGAAGCTGGATCAGACAGGTGTCGGCAAGCTGATGGAGATGTCCATCAACCTTGGCAAGCCGGTGAATCCGAATCTGCATATCGGTATCTGCGGAGAGCACGGCGGAGATCCTTCTTCCGTAGAATTCTGCAATAAGATCGGACTGAACTATGTATCCTGTTCACCGTTCCGTGTACCGATCGCAAGACTGGCAGCGGCACAGGCGGCGATCAACAATGTAGGAAAATAGAATATAAGCCAGTCTATTTTGGAACTTTTGTAGTGACTCGTGAAGATGTGCAAAAATATATGGCGCATCACCCACAGTACACAAAAGCCAACAGATTCAAAGACATAGTGCTTAAAGTCTATATATAAGTCGAAAGGGAAGTGAGAAATTACTTCCCTTTTGCGTTTATGGTTGTTCGTTCCAATATTTGATATTGGGATTTTTTCCCAAACAAAAAATGCCTTGCCGAAGCAAAGCATTCTTTCACATAAATTCAAGGTGTCCTTAACGGATCTAAAGTAAGATATGGTTTTTTTAAGAACCATTCAATTAAGTGTATCCTATCCTACGTTTTTCATCCGCAAGATCATATTCTCTATCTCAAGCTCTTTAATACGTTTGTTAGCTTCTTCCAAGTCTGTGTATGTTCTCTTGCCGATAGTTGGTTCTTGCTTGGAGTTATTTATGTAGTCTCTGATTTCTTGATTCTTGTAAATAAAGGATTTGGAGCATCCTGCATTAAGGGAAACCCTCTCCACTGTAAGAGGGATGCCTTTCTCTACCATATCATCAATTACAGATTTTGTATGAGCTATGAGCTTTTGTGACCTTTGAGTTGAGCTTTCACCAAGGATTTTGTGCTGAGGAGGTGTCATGTCTAGTTTTCGCCGTTTTCTCTTCTCCATTGGGATTATCTCCATATAACGTAGTTATAGAGCAATGCTCTTCTATAAGGATAGCTCTATTCTACAAGAAATGGTTGGAAAAGGGAAGATGGTTTTTGTGAAAAAGTGTGTCTATTCCTTATGTTTTCTATGTTTGTACCGTATGGACGGTGTGGACGTGGTAAGGATGGTTTGTTTAATTTCTTCAGTGTAGACGGTCTGGATGTGATTGAAAATATTCGGATTGTATGGTAGTATGGAGATACGAAAACAGAAGGGAAAGCAGGTGGGAAGATTGACAGTGACGGAACAGATAGACCAGAAACATCAGGAAGATTTACAGAGGCT
>NZ_JBQIKP010000024.1:0-66802 GCF_056796775.1 Schaedlerella sp. | reverse complement strand
CTGAAAGTATTATACGATAATGATATGTTGGATGCAATTGACGAACTGGCCAAATAAATGGGCAAATAAGTCCGTCTTACTGTTCGTGCGTTTATTCTGAAAAACAGCCGGCAAAGCCTTGACATCTCTGTTTTACCATGCTATTTTGGAAAACAGCATGAAGGATCTAAAAATAGGAAAGAGGGCCATACAAGTGAGAAGAGCTGACAGAGAAGTAAAAGATGTGAATGAAATGATCAGGATCATGAAACAATGCGATGTGTGCAGGCTTGCGCTGAATGACGAGGGATATCCGTATATACTGCCTTTGAATTTCGGAGTGAAGGTGCAGGAGGGAAAAGTGACGCTGTACTTTCATGGAGCGGAGAAAGGAAAAAAATACGAGCTGATCAAGAAGGACAGCCGTGCCTCCTTTGAGATGGACTGTTCGCACAGGCTGGTTTCCTCAGAAGAGAAGGGGTATTGCACGATGGAGTATGAGAGCGTGATCGGAAGAGGAAAAGTAGAGATCGTATCTGAAGAAGAGAAGATGGAAGCATTGACCATCATGACAGACCACTACCACGAAACGCATTTTGATTTTCACACAAAGGCGGTTCCGAGAACGACGGCGATGAAGCTTGTGGTGGAGGAAATGACAGGAAAGCGGAGAGTGAAGGGAGAACATTAAAAAATGAAGTATATCACGTTTGCGATTCCATGCTATAATTCGGAAGCGTATATGGAAAAAGCGATCAATTCTATCCTGCCGGCAGGTGAGGACGTGGAGATCCTGATCGTGAATGACGGTTCTACAGATAAGACGAAGAAGATCGGGAAGCAGTATGCGGAACGGTTTCCGTCTATTGTGAAAGTGATCAATAAGGAGAACGGCGGACATGGGGACGCGGTGAATTCCGGACTGTCCCATGCTTCCGGAAAATATTTCAAGGTCGTGGACAGCGACGACTGGGTAGACGAGGATTCCCTGATGAAGCTTCTGGAGGTGATCAGGGGATTTGTCCGGGAAGGGTCTGAGGTGGACATGATCGTATCCAATTATGTCTATGAAAAAGCAGGGATGGAACACAAGAAGATCATCCATTACCGGAATGTCCTTCCGCAGAACGAGATCTTCCGGTGGGACGATATCGGCAGCTTCCATCTGGATCAGTATATCCTCATGCATTCGGTCATGTATCGTACAGAGATGCTCAAGCTCTGTCAGTTAAAGCTGCCGAAGCATACGTTTTATGTAGACAACATTTATGTCTACTATCCGCTCCCCCATGTGCGCCTGCTGTGTTATCTGGACGTGGATTTTTACCGGTATTTTATCGGCAGGGAAGACCAGTCTGTGAATGAGAAGATCATGATCAGCCGTGTGGACCAGCAGATCTATGTGACAAAGAGCATGATATCCATGTACGACCTGCGCCTGATCGGGAGCAAGAAGCTCAGGAAATATATGATCAATTATCTGGCGATCATGATGACGGTATCTTCCATATTATGTATCCGCTCTAAAAATGCGGAGAACCTTCAGAAGAAAAAAGAATTGTGGAAATATCTGCGGCAGATGGATTATAAGATTTTCCTGAAGATCCGCTATGGTATCCTGGGACAGACCATGAATCTGCCGGGAAGGTCCGGGAGAAAGGTATCTTCCATGGCGTACAGCGTCGCAAGAAGGCTGATCGGATTCAATTGATGCCTTTTGCGGCTTCTGCGGGCCGGATTTTGAAATGCAAAACGGCGGAGTCCCGCCGAATGATAGAAAATATTGGATTTTGAAGTATATTT
Organism: Schaedlerella sp.; assembly: GCF_056796775.1. Taxonomy (NCBI): domain Bacteria; kingdom Bacillati; phylum Bacillota; class Clostridia; order Lachnospirales; family Lachnospiraceae; genus Schaedlerella; species Schaedlerella sp. The sequence continues at coordinate 65,020 of NZ_JBQIKP010000024.1, read as the reverse complement.
TTCCAGCCATGGGACAGACTACTTATCGAAAGATAGAAAAAGAAAGGGAGTTTGTTCTATGGCTGTTCATTTTAAGGAAAGCAAGACAAAAGAAAATCTGATGCGGGCATTTGCCGGGGAGAGCCAGGCAAGAAACCGTTATACGTTAGGCGCGGAAAAAGCGCGGCAGATGAAAATGTATTCGATCGCGGATATTTTTGAGTACACGGCAGAGCAGGAACGCGCCCATGCGGAGCGGTATTATGAACTGCTGAAAAGCCTGTCGGGAGAGACGATCTTTATTGACGGAGGATATCCGGTGGACCAGCAGGAAGACCTTGCACAGCTGATCCGGGCCGCGGAGCACAATGAAAAGGAAGAGGCGGACGACGTATACCAGGAATTTGCCAGGGTTGCCAAGGAAGAAGGCTTCCTGGAAGCCGCATCTGCTTTTTCTCTGATCGCGGAAGTAGAACGGACTCACCAGCTCCGTTTTGCGCAGGTGGCCGAGATGCTGGAAAAGAACGAATATTTTGCCAGTGAAAATACCGGGAAATGGATCTGCACAAACTGCGGATACATTTTCGAAGGAAAGCAGGCTCCTTCATCCTGCCCGTCCTGCCACCATGAGCAGGGGTATTTCCTGCCTTATGAGCTTGCTCCATATAAAGGGAAGAATTAGTATATTTTTTGCAGATTGCCGCTGCTTTTGGTGTGCAGTCTGCATTTTATCGGAAAGAAATGAATGCGGTTTCGCTCATTTTCGTTATGCGGAGGATCATTTTGCATCTTGGCAAACCGCGGCATTTGTGCTATCATTTAACACAGATAGGAAAAGAGAGGCTGGATTTTATGTTCTGGAAAATGACAAATCTGCAACTGAAAAAAGGTAACATTTTACTGCTTTGCGGGGATAGTGCGCCTTTTTTCAGGAAGATTTGCAGAAGAACAGGAATCTATAAGCAGGATTTTTGACAGCTTCTGTTTTTCATTCATCGGATTTATAACAGGCACATTATCTCCTTAACGATTCTAAAATTACAGTTAAGGAGATTTTTTTATGCAGAATATACAAAAACAAATAACGAGATTGTATCTATCGACTGTACTCGGCAGTCTGTCCCTGACAGGCGCGTGGGTGGCGATTCTTGCGGCACGGGGTTATACATTGGTTGAAATAGGCTTTGCGGAAACTGTATTTCATATCACCAGTTTGATATTGGAAATTCCGTCAGGTGTCCTTGCCGATGTATTCGGAAGAAAAAATATGCTGATCGTCAGCAGCATGATGAGGATGACCGGTAATATCATGATGATAGTTTCCGGCAATTTATGGATGATATGTATATCCATGATGTTCCAGGCAGCAAGCTATAATTTTTCGTCAGGGTCAGGGGAGGCGCTGGCTTACGATTCGCTGAAATCAGAGGAACAGGAAGATCGCTATGAAAAGTATGCGTCAGATCAGCTGATCTTATATCGGCTTTGCGGCGGAATCTCTACGCTATGTGCCGGCTTCGCGCTTTTTATCGGATATCAGGCGGCATATGGGGCGGATCTGCTGATCGGGATTGCGCAAATGTGGGTACTCCGTTCCTTAAGCGAGGTTCGATGCTGCGAACATGAGAAAAATGGGAGGAGTCCGCAGCCGGGCTCTGCCATGAGGAGCCGGAAATTCCGAACCGCTCTATTTGCCATCAGGAGTGAGCTTGTGTCCTGTTTTCTCATGAGCCTTGGCTTTATGAAAAAGGCAAAGCGTGCCGTGCTTCTCATGTTCTGCAATTCGATGGTCGGGGCGGTTGATGTTTTGCTGTTATTTTTTCTTCAGGCAAAGCTGCCCAAGGCCGGTATGCCGGGGCATGTGCTTGGCTTCACACTGTTTTTCATGCAGCTGGGCGGCATACTCGGCGCGAGACTCATACTCAGATGTAAGAAGCTGCGGTATCGAAGCGTATTTGCGATAACTGCGTCACTTGTGCTTTGCGGTGTACTGGCGGAGCATTCCGGAAGGTATCTGCTTATGACCGCAGGAGGCTTTGCCGCCGCGCTCAGCGATGACGCGCTTCAGGTCAGAACCAATACGATTCTGCAGGATATGTTTCCGTCAGAGCAGAGGGCAACCTTGATTTCTATGGAATCATTTACCTTTTCGATGATCATGATCGTATTGTCACCGCTTGCGGGAGTGTTGTTTTCACATTGGTAAAGGACGGATGAGGCCGTCGGGAAATGGCATTTTTGTAAAATCTCTTGCTGTGATGCCTAATCGGTCCCAGCCATTTCCCGACAGCTTCGTTTTTCAGTATGCGGAGGGATTTCAGAAGATCGGAGGATATGGATTCGCATTTTGTATAAATCCGGCATATTGTAAAGGAGAGTGTGTGAAAAGCGGCGGTGCATTTATGGATAGTCAGAAAGCAGATAATCAGTTAAATCTTGCTCTGGATGCTTCGGAGGAGGAACGGCGGAAATCACTGGAGCTGGATGTGGGATATGACCCGATTGACCGGGAGTGGGATCTGATCATCAAATATTCCGGCAATTTGAATGAAGTTCGTCTGATTGCGGAGTCTGTAACGGAGATGGCCAATGAATATGCGGTCATTGTGATACGGGAATCCCAGATCCCTGAGCTGGTCAGGATTCCGGAGGTCGAGTATATCGAAAAGCCGAAGCGGTTATTTTTCCAGGTGGCAAACGGAAAAAGAGTTTCCTGTGTCAATCCGGTTCGGCAGGCTCCTTTTTCCTTAAGGGGAAAAGGCGTTCTCGTAGCGATCGTAGACAGCGGAATTGATTACAGCCTGTGGGATTTCCGCAATCCGGACGGTACGACGAGGATCCGTGCATTATGGGACCAGTCGATTGCCGGGAGCCCTCCCGAGGGGTATGCGATAGGAACGGAATATACACAGGAACAGATCAATGAGGCATTATCGGCGGAAAGCCTGCAGGAGAGAAACCGGATCGTGCCAAGCCGGGATTCCTCCGGACATGGTACGGCGGTGGCCGGGATTGCGGCCGGGAATGGACGGCAGTATATGGCATCAGGAAATGCCCGCAATGGGGAAAACGGGGGGCTGCCGGATATGCCGGAGGATGCAGGAAGCAATGCGGGAATCAGCTATCGTTCCGACAGCTCAGCCGTGGCGGAACAATATGCCGGCGTGGCTCCGGAAAGCGAACTGCTGATCGTCAAGATGGGCAGCCCCCGGGCGGATGGATTTCCCAGAACGACAGAACTGATGCAGGGAGTTGATTATGTGATCAAGAAAGCTCTGGAGCTGCGGATGCCGGTGGCGGTGAATATCAGCTTTGGAAATACCTATGGGGCGCACGACGGCTCATCATTAGTGGAACATTTCCTGGATGATATTTCGAATTACTGGAAGAGTGTGTTCTGCGTCGGCACCGGAAATGAGGGGACCAGCGCCGGGCATACGGCAGGGCGGATGCGTGAGAACCAGGAGGAAGAGGTGCAGCTTGGAGTGCAGAGCAATGAACCTGCGCTGAATGTGCAGATCTGGAAGTCTTATGTGGATCAGGTGGATATTTCCCTGGTCAGCCCTTCCGGTGTCCGCGTGGGACCGATTCAGGAGATATTAGGCTCCCAGAGATTTGTGCTGGGAAATACGGAGATCCTTCTATACTATGGAGAGCCCAGCCCTTATAGTGTGCGGCAGGAGATCTTCATAGATTTTCTTCCCAGGCAGTCCTATATCGACAGCGGAGTCTGGAGGATCATACTGACGCCCAGGAAGATTGTGAATGGAGAATATGAGATGTGGCTTCCGAGCCAGGGAGTGCTGAATATAGGAACGGCATTTTTATATCCGGAAAGCGGGGCTACGCTTACGATTCCGTCCACTGCGTCCAGAGTTGTGACGGTGGGGGCATATGATGCCCTGAACTTTACGTATGCGGACTTTTCCGGAAGGGGCGCCCGGACGGAGTATGCGGCGGGGTATGAAAATATGACGGCATTTAAGCCGGACCTGGCGGCTCCTGGAGTCAACGTGATGACTGCGGCGGCAGGGGGCGGATATGCTCCGGTGACGGGGACCTCGTTTGCGACGCCGTTTGTGACAGGGGGTGTGGCGCTGCTGATGGAGTGGGGGATCGTGAACGAGAATGATCCTTATCTGTATGGGGAGAAGGTGAAGGCTTATCTTAGGAGAGGGGCAAGGGCGCTGCCGGGGTTTGATGTGTATCCCAATCCGCAGGTGGGGTATGGGGCGCTTTGTGTGAGGGATAGTCTGCCGGTTTGAAAAATTTTATTGAAATTAAGAAAATGAAAACATATTCTTCTCAGTTTTATAAAATAATGATATACTAAAACCATTAGGGAGGTATCGAGAATGGCTGTTATAACGTATAATGACCAGTTGAGAAGGTTATTAGCTAATGTGAGATGCGTACTGGCATTTGATACAGCGGCAGACTTTTTGGGATTAACGAATGGTGGATATAGATCTGTAGTGCAGATTTTTGTTGATAAAAAACAAAATATTGAAGGAACTGAACAGACTTTGGTGCCTTCTTTAGAGACTCTTAAGTATGAAGAACGCAATGGGTTGAAATGTACAACAGTAAGCCAGACCATTATAGATCTTCTTGAACAAAATGGTGATGAACAGATTATTACAGAAAGTCTGGCAAATTATTATGAAGAGAATAATGAAAGTTTTGAAGGACTAGTGATACCAGCGCGTTTGCAATCAAGATTTGAAAAGTACAGAGTGTGGGCAATAGAATATTATGAAGAGTAGGTGACATATTTGGAGTTGATGGATTTTCTATATAGAGTTATGGAAGAGCTGGGAAATGCAGGTGTACCAATTGTCTTCAAAGGAGCAATGGTTCTTAATCTTGCAATTAAAAATAACAATCCATCAAAGGTAGAACGGGCAACCAGAGATATTGATGGAGACTGGGTCGGAGAATTACCGACAATGAAGGAAATAGAAAAAGCGTTGCAAAATGCTGTAAATAAAGTGGATTCTTCTTTAAATATTCAAGTCGTCAGAGTGTTTGGGGAAAGGAAGTCAGCAGGATTCAAAATTAGCAATGAGAGAGGAGAAAAGATTGCAAGTATTGATTTGAGCATTAGACAAAACCGATTTTGTAAATCATATATTTCTTATGTGAATGGAGTGGCTATTAAAGGAGCCAGCTTATCAAAAATGCTGTCGGATAAAATTTATGCAATTTCAAGTGGAAATGTGTGTAGAAGAACAAAAGATGTTTTAGATATATATGTGATGTCTTTTATTATGAAAATTGATGCGGATGAATTGCATCGAATATGGAAAGAGTCGGGCAGAGTACTTGGAGATTTTAAGGAATATAAAATACGATTTTCTGAATTGGAAGAAGCATATGGTAAAATGAAGGGCATAAAAAATAAACCGGATTTTATTGAGGTATACAACCGTGTAAGTGATATTGTTCATATGTTTGAAATTTAAACAAAGATAACATTGAAGAAGCAGAGTTGTTTACTGAGTTTCAGACAGCGTGAAAGAATGTAGATATCTTATAAGATTGAATTTGCGGACACAGGATGAATGAAGTGATACGGATGCGTCCGTTTGAGAGGATGGAGGGGGATTACAATTTGAAATATTTGGAATCAATCCAGGAAACCGTATACTTGTCTGCCGGTAATGCTCCGCAATACAGGCGCATAATGCGGATTTTTTTTATAGAGTACGAAAAAATGCACTTTCAATTATATAAGGAAGATGTGTTAGAGTTGCTTAAGGAGTACCCTGAGTTTTCAGATTATAATATGGAGCAGTTGAAAGCAGATTTGGAGGCGTTGGTTGGATGGAAAAATCTTACTCCGCTCCAAGACCCGAAAAGGGTTTATACGATTGCGGAATATAAAAAAAGCAGTACCGTTATACGATGTCAGAATATGCAGTAGAGATAGAGAGAATGATGGTAAAGCTTGAAAATCTTTTTATGGACAGTGGTAATCTGTCCATGAATTATTTTGTGAGGATTGAAAATGCCTTGAATAAAATGGAACAGATAGACCGCCAGGAACTGAAAGTGGTGAATGAGTGGTGGAGCAATCTACAGGAAGATTTTAAGAGATTAAACCGGAATTATCAGGATTATTTGAGAGAATTTTATTCAGGTAAATCAGATAAGGTGCTCAAATCCATTGAATTTGTCGTACATAAGGATCGGTTTATTTCTTACTTACAAGAGTTTGTGCAACAGCTTCAGAATAAATCCATACGTATCGAAAATATAATTAAGAATTTGCCGCAACAGATGGTAGACGGGGTATTGGAGAGGGTTATTGACAGTGAACTGGCAATCCCACATCCAGATTCGGAAATCCAGGATTTAAGAGTGAATGCGATAAGAGAAAATATTTACGGAAAATGGCAGAGCCTGTCAGATTGGTTTGTTCCGACGGATAAGCATCCAAGCGAAAGTCAGAAAGTAATGGATATTACTGACGATGTTATACGGAAAATTATACAGAATGCCGCCTTAATCGTACAGATACAAAATTGGGGAATCAGCCGTAAGGAAGATTATAAGAAATTTATTCAGATGTTTGTACAGTGCAAAAATGTGGAAGAGGCACATAAACTTTCGGCACATATATTTGGAATACAGCATGTGCGGTATTTTAAAGTAAACTGTTCGCATTCTACGGATAGTATAAACAGCAGCGTGTTTGATGAACTGCCATCGGAATATGAACTGAAGCCCCATACAAGAACTTATAAACCAAGAATACATAAATCTGGGTTTGAAAGTAAAGCGTTGGAGAAACTTGCACAGCGTAACCAATATTTGAAAAAGCTTGAGGAAGACAGAGAACTGGTTATGAAATATATCCAGGGCAATCAACTGGATATCAGTCGGATTGATGACTGTATTTCTGTGGATACAAGGGAAACTCTTCTGCGTTGGATTGCGCAGGCAAATCTGACTGTTTCCAAAAGCGGACGGACTGAGTATGGGCAGGCATTTCATTTAATAAAACAGGAAGCAAAAGATGGAGATTTTTTTATTTCAGATTGGCTTCGGAATAGAAATACTCTGGAATTTTTGGGGATTTGGGAAAGGATTTATAATCCGACTTTTAATTATGGCGAATTCGCCATAATTAAAAGCCAGGCAGGACTTAACCGATTCAAAATAAGTGTAAAAGAGTGGGTAGCGAAGACTAATGCAATTGGTTTGAAAGCAAATGCAGGACGATATGGTGGAACATTTGCTTACAAAGATATTGCCTTCGAATTTGGAATGTGGATAAGTCCTGAGTTTAAAATATATTTAATTCAGGAATTTGAACGGTTAAAAGAACTTGAATTGAAACAATATGGTTGGGACATAAAACGGAATTTAACAAAGATTAATTATGGGATTCATACAGATGCAATAAAACAGAATTTAATTCCAAAAGAATTGTCGAAAGAAATGATTAGCAGAATTTATGCATCTGAAGCGGACATACTAAATGTAGCGTTATTTGGAACAACCGCAAAAGAGTGGGAACTTGCGAATCCAAAATCAAAGGGGAACATTAGAGATTATGCAAGCGGGGCACAGTTAATTTGCCTGACAAATTTAGAAAGCTTAAACTCTGTTATGATAAAAGAAGGGAAAACTCAAAAAGAAAGAATAGAAAAGCTGAATGAGATTGCGATTTATCAAATGACAATTCTGACAGAAGACAAACGAATAGAAGATATGAATTTATTAATACAGGATGAAGATAAATCATGAGAGATAATACATATATAAAATTAGAAAGTATCTGTAAAAAATATAAAGGTTATGTAAGGACGCAGAAATTGCTTGAAGAAGGATTTTCAAATCGTCAGATAGCATTTCTGACAAAGGACGGTTATCTGGAAAAAATATGTTATGGAGTCTACTGGATCAACGGAAGAGGGTATGATAAGCCGCTAGATTATAAATGTATCGAAGTATGTCTTAGTGCGCCAAGAGCTGTTATTTGTATGGATAGTGCGTTTTATTATCATGGAGCGATTGCAACAGAGCCAGGTTGTTTATCAGTAGCTACAGAAAGAACAGACAGAAGTGTATTGAATATGAATTTTCCCGTAAAGCGACATTATTTCTCCAAAAATAATTTTGAGATTGGTCTGAAAAAAATAGAAACAGAATATGGCCGCTACTCTATTTATGATATTGAACGCAGTGTTTGTGATATCGTACGCTTGGAATCAAGAGATATTGCAGAGATTATAAATGAAATATACAAAAATGAATATCAACGAAAACGGTTATTAAAATATGCAGAACTTTTGAGAGTTAAGCAAATACATTGAGAGGGAACGTGATGAATTACATTTTAGATTATATAGTATTTGAGAGGCGGAACTGTGATGAATCAGAGCAATTCGATCGCATATCAAAAGCTTATTATGACTTGAACAAGCAGGATAGCAGGTGAATTAATCACCTACTTCCTACTCGATTGGCTCAGTTGTTGAGAAACAAGACGGTACAGCCTGCTTCAAGAACGTCCCTTCCTGGCTGCCAGCTCCGCCCGGAATCCCGGCAATGCCTCCCGGCCCATCTCGGTCACAGGCTTGATCCATTTTCCGCTCCTGGTATACCACAATTCAAAGGCAAGCCGGATCAGCTCGTCCGTATACAAGAACGAGAATACGGCAAGGAACGGGAGATGCCAGATCATGCCGGCAGCCCATGTTGCAGGAACGCTTACGGCAAACAGGCAGATGATCTCCAGCAATGTTCCGAATACGGCTTCCCCTCCGGCGCGGTAGCAGCTGTTCATGATATAGTTGCAGGTACGTATCGTTCCGGCCGCCAGATAGATAAGGATCATATATTTGCCGAAAAACATCGCCTCCGCCCCAAGACCGAACAGCGAAAGGAGCGGCCCGTTCAGCAGCAGGCCGATCAGGCAGATGCTGAAGGTGACCACCGGACACAGCAGAGCGAATTTTTTCATATATTGATAACCGCTCATAAGGTGGCCGGAGCCGACCTCCTTCCCCACGACCACAGAGGACGCGTCCGCAAGGCCGGCAAAGAAGGCGAATACAAAGCCTTCCAGCACACGGAACGCAGCCATGGCTGCGATGGCTGACTCGGACTGATGTCCGATGACGATATTGATCAGCATCTGTCCGATTCCGTAAAATAATTCATTGCAGATGATTGGCAGACATTTCCCCATGTATTCCCTGAGAAAACCATCCTTCCAGGAAAACATATCTTTGATTCTCAGCACAACTGTTTTTTTATCCCTTACAAGAAACAGGAACAGCACAAATACATTTACGATTCCTGATACCAAAGTCCCCACTGCCGCGCCTGCTGCCCCCATCTTGGGCATGCCGAAACGCCCGTAGATCAGGATCCAGTTCAGGATAAAGTTGGTGATCAGCGCAAGAATGGAACTGATCAGAGGCGGCTTTACGCGCTCAGTAGAACGCATCAGGAAGCTGATGATCATGGCGATGACCTGCAGGGGATAGGCAAAGCCGACGATTCGGATATAAGGAGCCCCGATGGCGATGATATTCGCCTTATCCGTATAGATCTCCAGTATAAACTCCGGGTTGGCGACCGCGGCTCCGCCGAAGAGCACGGACACAGCCAGCATACAGACCAGCGCAAGCCCAAAGACACGGTTGATCCCCTTCTCATTGCGGGCGCCCCAATACTGGGAGAAAAATAGCAGTCCCCCGCTTGCAAACCCGAAGTAGCAGGAAAAGAATAAAGATGAAATTTGGGAACAGATCCCAACCGCAGCTACGGACAACTCACCCTGGCTGCCGATCATGATGGTATCTACCATGCTTGCCGTGGTGGATAAAAAATTCTGAAACGCGATAGGCAGAGCGATGGTAAGCGCTGTCCGAAAGAAATTCACCCAGCTGATTTTTTCATTTCTCATAGTTTGACTCCTTTCATTTACATTCTATTATACGGGTCTCCCGCAAATCCCGCAGAAGACCCGTATGCCCCATTATACACGGAAAAATTGACAATGCAAGAGTTATTTCGTAAATGAAGAAACTTAATGGAGAAACCATTAAAACAGAAATGTATGTGCCTGCTTCAAAAGGTACTGGATGAGGTGGAAAAACGGATTCCCATCTAGTACAGCATTGTGTAATTAACGGTGAATACCGCACCTGCTATTTCTGCCAGCACTGCGTTGTCGTCAATCAACGATGCCACCGCATCGCCTCTTTCCTCCGCCTTGTCCTGACAAAAATATCAGGCATATTATTCACCATTATATACGCAATGCTGTACTAGCTCTTGACATTTTCAGGAAAGAAGTGCAAAATAATGGTGTTGAAAATGAGTTTTATGCATGTCCTGTAGTTTTATACAGCATGCGGGAATATGGGAGGTTGATGGGATTGAATCCGGAAGAAGCACAGAAGACGGAAAGGGATGCAGTACAGCAGAAGATTGATGAGATGCAGCAGGAGATTGAGGAGCAGAGAGCGCTCCTGGAGGAAAAAGCCAGGGAGATTGCGGAATTAAAGAAGCTTTTCAATGACAGCGGTGAGGCGGCGGACCAGGCTTTTCGTGTACCTCATGAACATGGTAAGGACAGCCTGGAGGAGGTCTATGAGATTGTCTCCGGCCTGGAAAAATATACGACGGAGGAAGTCCTTTTTTATGCGGCACAGATTTTGTCGGAGCTGATGGATACAAAGGACGTGGCAATCTATACCGTGGCGAACCGGGATTACGCCAGATTGTGCTCCGCTACCTCTCAGGAGGCGCGGAGGCTGGGCAATTCTATAAAATATACGGCAATGGGAGAAATGTATGATACGCTGAAGAACGGCCAGATTTATATGAATATGTCTATGGCGGAAGAGTTCCCGCTCATGGCAAGCGCCGTATACGATCACGAAGAGATTCGTGTATTCCTGATGTTCTGGGGGATTCCGTCTGAGCGAATGACGCAGAAGGAGATAAAACGTCTGACGGTGATCGAGATGCTGCTCCAGAACGCGATCCTGCGCGCAAGCCGCTATATGGCGACGTTCCGCAGGCAGCGTTATATGGAAGGGACCAATGTGCTGAATGAGGAAGCATTTACCATTCTGGTCAATGCGTTCCTGGAGGCGAAGGAGAAGGGACTGACGGAATGCGCGCTGGTAGAGGTCGATATGGGCTATGAAAGCTATGATGATGTTTCCACGCAGGTAGCCTGCAACATACGTCAGACAGACTACATGGGCCTGATGAATGGGGAAAGGTTGTACATACTTCTGGCCAATACGGATTTGAAAAATGCGGAGGTTGTTCAGGAACGTCTGAGGAAACTCGGTTATGAAAGTACGCTGAGGGAAGATGTGGCATAAAATTTTAAGCGTATTTTGAACAATTCATTTTTGAAACCATATGAAGGTGAAACAGGATACGAAGAAGCCGCCGCGGACGGATTTTCCCGTATCCTGAAGAGAAAGAGGGGCTACCGGGAAATGGCAGATTTTCCGACAGTCCCTTCTTTGCGGAGTACCGTATTCTTGTCAGGAATCCTATGCTTAGGAACTGTTAAAGAATGGATCTGTACATCTGACTTGTGTAAATCTTTTTATGCATGATTCTGAACAGTTTCTTATTTCAAAAAGAACCGCACCAGTTTTTCGTGGAACCTTTTATATGGCTGGTAACGCATGGGCAGATCAAGCCAGTTCTTTTTATCTACGATACTTTTATAGTGAGAGAAGGTGTCAAATCCGGTTTTTCCGTGATATGCCCCCATTCCGCTTTCCCCGAAGCCGCCGAAGCCCATCTCGTTTGTGGCAAGGTGAATGATGGTATCGTTGACGCAGCCGCCGCCGAAGCCGCAGCGGGATGTGATCCTGCGGGCAAATGTCTTATCCCTGGTGAAGACATAGAGCGCCAGCGGATGCGGAAGGGTGTTGAGATTGCGGATGACCTCATCTTGCGTGTCATAGGTGAGGACGGGCAAGACCGGGCCGAAGATCTCTTCCTGCATCACTCGATCGGCAAAGGTCACATTGTCCATGACCGTGGGTTCGATCTGCAGGGTCCCTCGGTTTACTTTTCCGCCGCAGACCACCTTGCCGGAATCAATAAGCCCGCAGATCCGGTCAAAATGCTTCTCGTTGATGATCTTTCCGTAGTCAAAATTATGGAGCGGAGTCTTGCCGAACTGCTTCTGAATCTGCCGCCGGATCTCCTTGACCAGCCTGTCCTTCACGGCCCGGTCGCAGTATATATAATCAGGAGCGACACAGGTCTGCCCGCAGTTCAGATATTTCCCAAATACGATCCTTTTTGCCGCCAGCCGGATGTTGGCGGTCTTATCCACGATGCAGGGGCTTTTTCCGCCCAGCTCCAGAGTGACGGGGGTGAGACGCTCCGCCGCGTGCCTCATGACCTCCTTGCCTACAGCCTGGCTTCCGGTAAAGAAAATATAGTCAAAACGTTCGTTCAGAAGGCAGGTGTTTTCTGCGCGCCCGCCGGTGACGACAGATACATACTGCTCTTCAAAGCATTCACGGATGATCATACGGATGATCTCACTGGTATGAGGGGAATAGGCGCTGGGCTTTACCACCGCCGTATTTCCTGCGGCAATGGCATCCACCAGGGGATCAAGAGTCAGCAGGAAAGGGTAATTCCAGGGACTCATAATCAGTACCACCCCATAGGGCGACGGCTTTTTATAGCTTCTGGAATGAAACTGCGCCAAAGGAGTCCATACAGTTTTTTCCCTGGAAAAAGAGTGGATGTGTTTGAGCATATAGCTGATCTCGCTGAGTACCAGGCCGGTTTCACACATATAGCTTTCAAATGCGCTCTTTCCCAGATCCTTTTCGAGAGCGATGTGGATCTTTGACTCGTATTTTTCAATGCATCTTTTCAATTTCATAAGTGCCTGGACCCTGCGGCGGACATCCAGGGTTGCGCCTGTATAAAAATAAGTACGGTGCTTCTGTACGATTTCTTTGATCTCTGTATCTGTCATGACATCTGTTCTCCCTTCTTTATCTAATGCTTGCTGAAAAAATATCCGATTTACCGGAAGCTGTATCAGCTGATTTTTCGGTGCGCTTGGGAATTGTAGGAAAACAACTTGTGCAGATTGCGCGACGCATCAGTGATTTTCCTACAGTTCCTTACAACGGATTTACTGCTCTGAGACCGCATAGTAAAACTGCTCCAGTTCTCCGGCGTCCATCAGCACCGGCACGGGATAGAGGGGATTTGCCTCTTTGTCCGCATAGCGGGCAAGCTTGGGGATATCCTCCTCTTTGATTTCCCTGATGGTATCTCCGATCAAAAACCGTTTCTTCATATCCTTGACGGCCTCAATGAAAATACGGGCAGCTTCTGTGTATGAGGTCCCCTTTTCCACAAGTCCTGCGGCCAGGGCCAGATGATACAGCTTTTTATGAATGCTTTCTCCATAAGCTTCCAGCACAAACGGAAGCAGGACGGCATTTGCAAGACCATGGGGAATATTGTATTCTCCACCCAGGGAATGGGCGACTGCGTGCACATATCCGACGTAAGATTTTGTGAATGCGCATCCGGCATAAAAGGAAGCATGGAGCATATTGCGCCGCGCGGCGATGTCGGTTCCTTCGTTGTAGGCAGTATCAATATTTTCAAAGATCAGCCGGACCGCCAGAAGGGCATCCTTTTTTGTCCCACGAGTGGTGGAGCGGCCGATGTAAGCTTCTACCGCATGAGTCAGCGCATCCATGCCGGTGGTGGAGGTGACGGCCTTTGGAAGGCTGATCGTAACCCTGGGGTCAAGCACCGCATAACGCGGGATCAGAGGGAAATCATTGATGGCGTATTTATGCCTGGAAACTGCGTCCGTAATGACGGCTGCCAGGGTAGTCTCGCTTCCGGTTCCGGCAGTGGTGGGAACCGCGATCAGCAGAGGCAGACGGGTATGTACCTTCAGGATACCCTTCATCTTGGAGAGGGGCTTTTTCGGCTTGGCGATCCGGATTCCAACGCCTTTTGCGCAGTCTATACTGGAACCGCCGCCGAATCCGATGATGGCGTCGCAGCCTTTTTCCAGATACAGGGCCGCCGCTGTTTCCACATTCGCAGTGGTAGGATTCGCAACGGTCCCGTCGTAGATCGTATAAGGGATGTGATGTTCTGTGAGCGCCTTTTCCAGACGCTTAGTCAGTCCAAGCTTCATAATGCTGGGATCCGTGATGATCAACACATTAGTGCGTTTTTTCTTTTTGATCAGGTCCGGGAGAGCCTTTACGCTTCCCACAACCTTGGGCTTCCGATAAGGCAGGAAGGGAATGGAGATTTTCAATACTGTCTGAAATGTTCTGCAATAGAGTTTTCTGAGTGAATTCATAGCTGATCGGTGTCCTTTCTTAAAAAATTCTCTGAAAATAGGTAGAATTTCGCTGGATGAAAAAATACGGTACAGTATTTTAAATATTTTCATTCTTGATCTGGAGACTAACCTGTTCGAGATTTTCCGCAATGGTAAATAGAGTGCGGTAGAAGATTTCCAATTCCTTTTCCGCCAGACCTTTTCCGCCGGCTTTTACGGCCCGCAGAATCAGCTTCTTGATTTTCAGTGCTTCATTCTTTCCGGTTTCTGTCAGCATTGCTTTGGCACGGTACTTTTTCTTGCTTTCCTGATCTCTGTAACGGATCAGCCTTTTTTGTTCCAGATCTGCCAGTATGCGGGAAATTCCAGCCTTGTCTTCATTGCAGAGCTGAGACAGTCTGGCGGCGGTGAGACCTTCCGGATAGCGGCTCAGAAAATGGAGACACATAACATGTGTGCCCTTGAGTCCCAGGATGTTCATCTGGTTTTTCTTGATCTTCTGGATGCTTTTATAAATTCTTGTAATACCGGTAACTAGTTTTTCGAATCGTTGAATCATAAGAACCTCATTCTAAGGAATGATTTAGAATGTTGATTTCTCAACATTCTGACCGTATAGAACTATAGCAGGAAAATAAAAAGAAGTCAATCTTCAAAAAGAAAAATAGTTTAAAAAAAGAAAAAACCGTTACTGTTCACACGGAGTCGTGCGCCTCGCTGCACGGTGTCCGGCCAATAAAGTAACATTTGACATAATATCCAGCCTCTCGCCGAAAGCGACTTAAAATAGGCTGGATACTGTTACTGGAGCACCCAAAGGGTGCGAACAGAAACAAAAAACCTGCTGGCAGCAGGTTTCAGTATCTAAGTAATCAAGCTGAAAAAATTATAATAAATCACGGTATTCCCTTGCGCCATGCAGAATACGCATAATGATCAGAGCTTTTTCTGCATGGTCGATCAGATAAAATACCAGATAATTCTGGACCGTAAATTTGCCTTTTCTCTCTCCCTGAAAAACGAAATTGGCTAAAGACAATTTCGTTTTTTTACTCAGGAATAGTTCTTTATGCCAAAAAACATTTTAAATCCCGCAGGGAATAATTCATGATCAACTTGTCCGGCAGATCCGCCGTCCTGGCAAGCTCCAGCGCGCAGGATAGATCTCCCACATGTTCCGTCCCGTGGCTGTCGCTGGACAGGATGACGGGATAATCATAATGTCTGCACAGATTCAGAATCATCAGATCATTGAACCGAGTATCCCCCCGATACCCTTCGGGACTCAAAGAGCAGCTGTTGATCTCCAGGAGGACACGGTTTTCCATGGCTGCCTGTACAATGGCGGGATAATCCACCGGATATTTCACATCATCGCAATGTCCGATGATACGGACATAGGGATTCTTCATGGCGGCGATATAAGCCGCCGTGTTCTCATCAATCGTGCCGGGCTTCTTCACCGGTTTATGGATACAGGCGATCACATAGTCCAGCCTGGCTAAGATCTCATCCTCCAGATCCAGTGTTCCCTGATCATCTAATATATTGACCTCTGCGCCGTAGAGCATCTCTACTCCGAGCCGCATCCTTGGGGCATTGGCAAGGCTGCGGAAATAGGAGGGCTTTCCTCCGCCGGGAGTGGCGGGGCCGTGGTCGGAGATTCCAAGGAGCTTTAAGCCGCGGACGAAGGCAGTCTTTGCCATGTCCGTGATTGTCGCCGCGGAGCCATGCCCGCTGGCGATGGTGTGGGTGTGGATATCAAATATAATGGAAGACATTGAGGATCCTTCCTTTCTTTTGTCAAATAAATGATTAGATTTGTAATGGTATCATTTTATAAATACAGTAACACAAAATACAGCAAATATTCAAGCATAAATATTGATTGAAATGGCAGAGGTCATCGGCACAATTGTGATTTCTGTTGCAAGATGAATACGTTCTATAGTATAATATTATTCAAAGTTTACAAAAAACTGGAAAGAAGCCCGCCGGAGGGACAGTGCCATGAGCGATACTGTGAGCGTCCGGTCAGAGGTGAACAGCAACCATCAGGAAATAGAATCAGAAAAGTCCGGTATCTCGGAACGGGCGGATCAGTTTTTTAGAAGGAGGTAACAAAGTATGGCAGAGCAGTACACAGGTATGGCGATCGGGGTGTTCGAGCTGGATAGCGAATGCGCATGCTTCGTGGCGCTGGATGCGGCGGCAAAGGCGGCGGACGTAAAGATCCAGGCTGTAGAGAGGAATCGTCTCTCCGCAGGAGCCTGCGTGAAAATGAGGGGGACGGTCTCCAATGTGAATGCGGCAATGGAGGCCGCGCTTCGGACGGCAGAACCGCTGTCCAAGATCGTTTCCCACACGATCATTGCGGCTCCTTCGGAGGAAACGGAAACGGCGATCAGGATGACCATCAATAAATAAACGGAAGCTGCCCCATTTCTCAGATACGGAAGGCAGCATGATTGGGCCTTACGGCCGGAGAAAGGAGATATAATATGTCATATGGTGCTTATGGGCTGGTAGAAGTCCTTGGAGAGGCAAATGCGGTTCTGGTGACAGACCGGATGCTGAAAGCGGCAGATGTGGAATACGTGACACAGGATACGAAGTGCGGCGGCCATGCGCTGGTCTTTGTGGGAGGCAGTATATCGGCCGTGGCAGCGGCAGTGGAGAGTGTAAAGGAGAACCCGCCGTGCAGGGTATTCCAGTCTGCGGTGATATCCAATCCATCTCAGGAAATGATTGATATCGTGGAAATGTTCCGCAACAGATAATGGACGGTGGGAGGATATTTATGAAGCTTGTATTTCTTGACAAAAAAACAATCGGCGAGGACATGGATTTTTCCCGGTTTTCCGAGCTGGGGGATGTGGCGGAGTATGACTTCACCCAGCCGGAGGAAGCGCCTGAAAGGGTAAAGGACGCAGACATTTTAATCGTGAATAAGGTCCCTGTAAACAGACAGACTATCCATACAGCCGGGAATCTGAAGCTGGTCTGCGTGACGGCGACAGGAACTAACAACCTGGATAAAGACTATCTGGCTGAGCGGGGGATCGAGTGGAGGAACGCGGCTGGCTATTCCACGGAGTCCGTGGCCCAGCATACCTTTGCCATGCTTTTCTACCTTATGGAACACCTGCGGTATTATGACGATTATGTGAAAGAGGGGCATTACATTAATGATGTCATGTTTACCCACTTTGCAAAGACCTTTCGCCAGCTTACCGGAAAAACCTGGGGAATCATTGGCCTGGGAGCGATCGGGAGAAGAGTGGCCGAGATTGCCCGGGCGTTCGGCGCAGAGGTCATTTACTATTCGGCATCCGGTGCGCCGGCGCAGGAAGGATATCGTCAGGTGGATCTGGAGACCTTGCTGGAAACCTCGGATATCGTGTCGGTTCATGCCCCGCTGAATCCCTACACGGAAGGGCTGATGGACCGGAAAGCTTTTTCATCCATGCAGCCGCATGCCATCTTTTTAAATCTGGGCCGGGGACAGATCGTGGCAGAAGAGGCTCTTGCGGATGCATTGAATGAAGGCCGGATCGCGGCGGCAGGCCTGGATGTTCTCTGCGGGGAGCCGATGTCCGAAGACAGCCCTCTGCTGAAGGTGAAAGAAAAAGAACGGCTTTTGATCACTCCACATATCGGATGGGCCAGCATGGAGGCGCGTACAAATCTCATGGACATTGTGGCGGAGCATATCAGAAAGTTCATATCTGCATAAGCAGACATCAACTGTTACAGCAGCCCGAAAGAAAAGTATTACGAAGACTTGAATTGTGCAGGTTTGCCAATGAAAAGCGTGGTTTTATGCTGGGATTAGGTAAAATGCCGATGCGCTTTTATCGGATTATCAGAGGAAGTACCACATAAAACCAAATATAATACATGTTGAGATTTATTTGAATCAGATGAAAAACCAAATAAAATGTGTTGGTTTTTGTTGACTTTTACCTGTTTTAGGAGTATAATGCAATTAACTGGATGGGGAGTCTCATATTTTCTCTCTACAAGGTTAAAATATATCTGTGAATTACATAATAAAAATGTATCATTTACGGGTTCGTTTTCCGGCGGGCCTGTCGGGGGGAGATTCCTTTTTCGGCTTGTGATGCAATGTGATTTATAGATAAGAAAGGAGTAACAAGCAGATGGGATTATATACTTATAACAGTACGGATATCCCGAAGACTGACCGGATTCCAAAGCTGGTTGAGCATTTGTACGCAAAGCTGCCGGAGATTGAGTCGGCAAGAGCTGTCCTGATCACGGAGTCATACCGCCAGACGGAAAATGAACCCATGGTCATCCGCCGCGCGAAGGCATTTCAGCACATTTTGGAGAATATTCCGATCATCATCCGTGACCTGGAGCTGATCGTGGGAAGCACGACCATCGCTCCAAGGGGCTGTCAGACCTACCCGGAGTTCTCTTACGAATGGCTGGAAGCAGAGTTTGACACGGTAGAGACCAGGTCTGCCGATCCATTTTACATATCGGAGCAGACCAAGCGGGAACTGAAGGAAGCGAATGCCTACTGGAAGGGCAGGACCACCAGTGAGCTGGCAACGGCTTATATGGAACCGGAGACATTGACCGCTATGGAACACAACATGTTCACGCCGGGAAATTATTTCTACAATGGTGTAGGGCATGTGACGGTCAAGTATGAGGAGGTGCTCGCCATCGGATTTTCCGGAATCCGGCAGAAAGCGGAGGCACAGATGGCTACCTTAAGCCTGACAGACGGAGACTACCAGAGGAAGTCCCGTTTCCTGCAGGCAGTCATCATCAGCTGCGACGCGGCTGTGACCTATGCCAGACGGTATGCGAAGCTGGCGCTGGAAGAAGCGGAGAAATGCACCGACGGGGCAAGAAAACTGGAACTGCTCCGGATCGCGCAGAATTGTGCCAATGTGCCGGAGAAAGGGGCTAACGGATTCTATGAGGCATGCCAGTCATTCTGGTTTGTACAGCAGCTTCTGCAGATCGAATCCAGCGGGCACTCCATTTCGCCGGGACGATTTGACCAGTACATGTATCCTTATTATAAGAAGGATCTGGACAGCGGCAAGCTGACACGTGAATTTGCTCAGGAACTGATGGACTGCATCTGGGTGAAACTGAACGACCTGAACAAGTGCCGTGACGCTGCATCGGCAGAAGGATTTGCAGGCTATAGCCTGTTCCAGAACCTGATCGCCGGAGGACAGAACAAGGAGGGCATTGACGTGACCAATGACTTGTCCTTCATGTGCATCCAGGCGTCTATGCATGTATTCCTTCCGCAGCCGTCTTTATCAGTCCGTGTGTGGAACGGTTCGCCTCATGAATTTCTGGTCAAGGCAGCGGAACTGACACGTACCGGGATCGGGCTTCCGGCATATTACAACGATGAAGTCATCATTCCGTCCCTGGTCAGCAGAGGACTGACGCTGCAGGATGCCCGGGAGTACAACATCATCGGATGTGTGGAACCCCAGAAGGCGGGCAAGACCGAAGGATGGCATGACGCCGCGTTCTTCAATATGTGTCGTCCGCTGGAGCTGGTATTTACCAACGGCGTGGATAAAGGGGTACAGGTAGGACCGCAGACAGGCAATGTCGAGGATATGAAGACCTTCGAGGAATTTTATCATGCATACAAGATGCAGATGGATTATGCCATCAAGCTGCTGGTCAACGCAGACAATGCCATTGATATGGCTCATGCGGAGCGCTGTCCGCTGCCGTTCTTATCGTCCATGATAGACGACTGTATGAACCGCGGCAAGACCGTGCAGGAAGGCGGCGCTGTCTACAATTTCACTGGTCCCCAGGGCTTCGGGGTTGCCAATATGGCGGATTCCCTGTATGTCGTGAAGAAGCTGGTGTACGACGAACAGAAAGTAACTATGAAGGAAATAAAGACCGCTCTGATGACTAATTACGGCAAAGGACTTGACGCCGAAGATATTGCGGCTGTTACGGCAAATGTGGCCAATGAAATGAGGGCAGCCGGACAGGCCGTGGGAGAAGCGGAGATCGCAGCCATCCTGAAAACCGTGGTCGCGGCATCTGAATCACCGGAGGTCAAGGCCAACGGAGAACGGCTTCAGAAGCTGATCGATCAGGTTCCGAAGTTCGGTAATGACATTGCGGAGGTGGATACATTTGCCAGGGACGTGGCTTATACCTATACGAGACCGCTGGAGAATTACAGGAACCCAAGGGGAGGCATCTTCCAGGCCGGCCTGTATCCGGTATCGGCTAATGTTCCGCTGGGCGCGCAGACAGGGGCAACACCGGACGGAAGACTGGCACATATGCCGGTGGCAGACGGGGTATCGCCATCTGCGGGCAAGGACGTGAACGGTCCTACGGCAGCGGCCAATTCGGTATCCAAGCTGGATCATTATATTGCTTCCAACGGAACCCTGTTCAACCAGAAGTTCCATCCGTCTGCACTGAGCGGGCGAAAAGGACTTGACAACTTTGTAGGCCTGATCCGTTCCTACTTCGACCAGAAGGGCAGTCATATGCAGTTCAATGTGGTCAGCAGAGAGACGCTTCTGGACGCGCAGAAGCATCCGGAGCAGTACAAACACCTGGTAGTGCGTGTGGCAGGCTACAGCGCATTGTTTACGACGCTGTCCAAGTCGCTGCAGGATGATATCATCCGCCGGACAGAGCAGGGCTTCGGAAATGAGGCGTAAGCGGGGCAGGAGGTAGCGCCATGGAAGACTATAAGAAGACAAAGGGCCGCATTTTTGACATTCAGCGGTACTCGATCCATGATGGAAATGGAATCCGTACCATTGTGTTTTTGAAGGGATGTGTGCTTCGCTGCCGCTGGTGCTGCAATCCGGAATCTCAGGAATATGCCATACAGACCATGATGGTCCAGGGAGAGCCGAAGATCATCGGCAGAGATGTGACCGTGGCCGAGGTCATGGAGACCGTGGAGAAGGACCGCCCCTATTACCGCCGGACCGGAGGAGGACTGACGCTCTCGGGCGGGGAAAGTCTCTGCCAGCCGGAATTTGCGGCGGCGCTTCTGCGCGCGGCAAAGGAAAACGGCATCAATACGGCCATGGAGAGTATGGGCTGCGCAAAGTGGGAAGTGATCGAAGGAGTGCTTCCTTATCTGGATCAGTATCTGCTGGATATCAAGCACTGCAATCCGGACAAGCACAGGGAATTTACCGGCAGGTCCAATGAGCTGATGCTGGAAAACGCAAAGAAGATCGCGGCTTCCCATATGACAGAGCTGAGCATCCGTGTCCCGGTGATTCCGGGTTTTAACGACACACCGGAGGAGATCCGGGATATCGCCGCATATACCAGAGCGCTCGGCAATGTAAAGCGGCTCCATCTACTGCCGTATCACAGACTTGGGCAGGATAAATATGCCGGACTTGGGAGAGAATACCTGATGGGCGATGTGAAGCCGCCGGCCAACGAGAAAATGCGGGAGCTGCTCACGGCTGCGGAGCAGACAGCAGGGATCGAATGCCAGATCGGCGGGTAAGATAAAAGAGACATAGAGAGAAATATATAGTATAAAATGGGTGCATTAAGGTCTGCGGACCTGAATCATTATAAATCCAAGGAGGAAAAAAGGATGCAAAACGAATTTGAAATCAAAAAAGAGATGTGTGAGATCGGCAAACGTGTTTACAACCGCGGAATGGTTGCGGCAAATGACGGAAACTTTTCCGTAAAGCTCAATGACAATGAATTTCTGTGCACACCGACCGGCGTCAGCAAAGGTTTCATGACTCCGGAATACATCTGCAAGGTAGATGCGGAAGGCAGGGTACTTCAGGCAAATAAGGGCTTCAGACCGTCATCGGAGATCAAGATGCATATGCGTGTCTACAAAGAGAGACCGGACGTAAATTCCGTAGTACACGCGCATCCGCTGTATGCAACTACATTTGCGATCGCAGGGATCCCGCTGACACAGCCGATCATGCCGGAAGCAGTGATCGCTCTCGGATGTGTTCCGATCGCGAAGTACGGCACACCTTCCACGATGGAGATTCCGGACGCGGTATCCGAGCATCTGCAGTATTTTGACGCTGTATTGCTGGAGAACCACGGCGCGCTGACCTACTCCGATTCTCTGCTGAATGCATATCATAAGATGGAATCTGTTGAGTTCTACGCGCGTCTGTTATGGCAGACCATGCAGATCGGCGGACCGCAGGAGCTGAACAAAGAGCAGGTGGAAAAGCTGTATGAGATCAGAAGACAGTTCGGACTTCCCGGAAAGCATCCTGCAAACGTATGCCCGAATGCAAAGGCTGGAAAGCCGAGCTGCCATACATGCGGTGGAAACTGCAGCGGCGGAGCGGCTCCGAAGGCAGACGCGGACCTGGTAGCAGAGATCACCAAGAAGGTCATGAGCCAGCTTGGAATGTAAGAAAAACCGCAGAGGGCCGGGGCGTATGGGGCGTAAGGGCCTGCGCCCGGCAGAAAAGAAACGAGGACTGCTATGAATGAACAGGAGATTTCCGGTGTGGTGCAGGCTGTACTGGAAAGAATGAAAAATACGGGTTTCGCACATGGAGCCGGACATGTCTGCACATGCAAAAAGCATAAGATGACTCTGGAAAAAGCCAATGCCCTGATCGAGAAGGTCAAGGCGAAGGCATCGGAGATGGGCGTCCGTGCGGTGGTGGCGGTTGCAGACCAGGCCGGAAGGCCCGTGTCGGTCCAGAGTATGGACGGAGCCTACATAGCAAGCTTTGACATTGCGTTAAATAAATCATTTACCTCGGCAAGCCTGAACATGTCAACGGAGGCTTTAAGCCATTTGAGCCAGCCGGGACAGCCCTTGTACGGCATCCAGTTTACCAATGACGGCAAGATCGTCATCTTTGGAGGCGGAGAGGTGCTGGAAGCAGAGGGGAAAATGATCGGAGCCCTGGGGGTGAGCGGCGGTACCGCAGAGCAGGATACCGAGCTTGCGGCCTACGGCAGGGAAGTATTTAAGGAGGTAATAGCGTGTCTGTAAATGAACAGATGGTTCAGGACATTGTGCAGGAAGTGGTGGCGAAGATGCAGATTGCTTCCGACGTGACCGGCAACCACGGTGTTTTCCAGGATATGAACACTGCCATTGAGGCAGCCAAGAAAACACAGAAGATCGTTGCCCGGATGTCCATGGACCAGAGAGAGAAGATTATTTCCAATATCCGCGGAAAGATCAAAGAGCATGCGGAGATCTTCGCGCGGATGGGAGTACAGGAGACCGGCATGGGAAATGTCGGACACAAGATCTTAAAGCATCAGCTTGTAGCTGAGAAGACACCCGGAACAGAAGATATTCAAACAACAGCCTGGTCAGGAGACAGAGGGCTGACACTGATCGAGATGGGACCTTTCGGGGTCATCGGCGCAATCACTCCATGTACCAATCCAAGCGAGACGGTGCTGTGTAATACAATCGGTATGCTGGCAGGAGGCAATACGGTCGTATTCAATCCCCATCCGGCAGCAATCAAAACATCGATCTATGCCGTCAACCTGATAAACGAAGCATCACTGGAGGCCGGAGGCCCGGACAATATTGCATGTACGGTAGAGAAGCCGACCCTGGAGAGCAGCAACATTATGATGAAGCACAAGGATATCCCGCTGATCGCCGCGACCGGAGGCCCGGGTGTGGTAACGGCTGTGCTGTCCTCCGGCAAGAGAGGTATCGGCGCAGGGGCAGGCAACCCGCCTGCGCTGGTGGATGAGACAGCAGATATCCGCAAGGCGGCAGAGGACATTGTCAATGGATGTACCTTTGACAACAATCTTCCCTGTATCGCGGAGAAGGAGATCGTAGCGGTGGATTCCATTGCGGATGAGCTGATGCATTACATGATCACCGAGCAGGGCTGCTACCTGGCTTCCAAGGAAGAGCAGGATGCGCTGACAGAGGTGGTATTAAAGGGCGGACGCCTGAACAGAAAATGTGTCGGAAGAGACGCAAAGACTCTGCTGGGCATGATCGGCGTAACCGTACCGGACAATATCCGGTGCATTACCTTTGAAGGACCGAAGGAGCATCCGCTGATCGCGGAGGAGCTGATGATGCCGATCCTGGGGGTAGTCAGGGCAAAGGATTTTGACGATGCGGTAGAGCAGGCCGTATGGCTGGAGCACGGCAACCGTCATTCTGCCCACATCCACTCCAAGAATGTGGACAATATCACCAAATATGCAAAGGCGATCGACACAGCGATCCTTGTAAAGAACGGACCGTCCTATGCGGCGATCGGGTTCGGCGGAGAGGGCTTCTGTACCTTTACCATTGCCAGCCGGACAGGAGAAGGACTGACAAGCGCAAGCGCATTTACGAAGAGGAGACGCTGCGTAATGTGCGACAGCCTGTGTATTCGATAAAAGCAAAGCAGGAGATCAGCCTGCAGCGGAACAGGCAGCCATGGAAATGAGACTGGTTCCGCGGCAGTATAAAGGCAGGCTGGTCGTAAGTTGAGGAGGCAATATAAAATGGAAATGAATTCTGCAAATGTAGAAGCCGTTGTAAAGCAGGTTCTGGAAAGCATGTTGAGCCAGCCGGTTTCGGCCCCGGCAGCTGCACCGGCAGCAGGCCAGGCGATTCCGAAGACCGCGCATGTAGCGATGCTGACGGCTCTGGAGCATTATGATGTAAAGGAATTTCCGATGCCGGAGGTCGGCGACGGAGATATCCTTGTAAAAGTAGAAGGCTGCGGCGTCTGCGGAACAGACGCTCATGAATTTAAGAGAGATCCGTTCGGCCTGATTCCGGTAGCGCTGGGACATGAAGGCACCGGCGAGATCGTGAAGATGGGTAAGGATGTCAAGGCGGACAGTGCCGGAAAGCCATTGAAGGTAGGTGACAAGGTAGTAACCTGTATGATCTTTAAGGATAACCCGGATATTACCATGTTCGACCTGAACAAGCAGAATGTGGGCGGCGCGGATGTATATGGACTGCTTCCGGACGATGATATTCATCTGAACGGATGGTTTTCCGATTACATATTGATCCGGAAGGGTTCCACCGTATTCAATGTCAGCGATCTGGATCTGAAGTCCCGTATCCTGATCGAACCCTGCGCCGTACTGATCCACGCGGTTGAGAGGGCGAAGACAACCGGCATCCTGCGGTTCAACAGCAGGGTTGTGGTTCAGGGCTGCGGACCGATCGGACTGATCTGTATCGCGATCCTCCGTACCATGGGGATTGAAAATATTGTGGCAGTAGACGGCAATCAGCAAAGGCTGGATTTCGCGAAGAGGATGGGAGCAGACAATTCCGTCAACTTCATGAACCACAAGGGAATCGAAGCGCTCAGCGGCGCAGTGAAGGAAGCATTCGGCGGATACGAAGCGGATTTTGCGTTCCAGTGTACCGGATCTCCGGTGGCTCACGCGAATATCTACAAGTTCATCCGCAACGGCGGCGGACTCTGCGAGCTGGGATTCTTCATCAACGGCGGAGACGCGACCATCAATCCGCACTTTGACCTTTGCTCCAAGGAGATCACGCTGGTCGGCTCTTGGGTATACACCCTGAGAGATTACGCGACTACATTTGACTTCCTGAAACGGGCGAAGGCGATCGGACTTCCGATGGATGACCTGATCACACATGAATTTCCGCTGGAGCAGATCAACGAGGCACATGTAACAAATCTGAAGCAGGAAGGCCTCAAGATCGCGATCGTGAATCAGTAGTGATGATTCAGAACGGCAGCGGACGGTTCTGTGGTCTGCCGTCGTGAACATTGACGTGATCTTTGAAATTACCTGCGAAGGAGAGTGGTTATGGGAGAAGCAGTAGGAATGCTGGAGGTATTCGGGCTGGCGACCGCCTACGCCGCGGCAGATGCCGGGTGCAAGGCAGGCAATGTCCGGCTGGAGACCTTTGATAAAAACAAACCGGCGAATGCGGATGAATTACCTGTACCGCTGATCGTGATGGTGAAATTTCGCGGAAGCGTATCCGATGTCCAGGCTGCGTTAGAGGCGGCAAGCGCCAGGGCCAAAGAGCTTGCGGGAATCGTAACGGAATACAAGATCGCAAGGCCCACGGAGGATACGGAGAAGATGCTCAAACTGAGCGGCTTAGATAAAGGAACACCAAATAAAAAATATTTAAAAGAAGTCTAGGAGGATATAAAAATGGCACAGCAGGCATTAGGAATGGTAGAAACCAGAGGTTTGACAGCAGCAATCGAAGCAGCAGACGCAATGACAAAGGCGGCTGAGGTTACATTGGTAGGAACAGAGAAGATCGGATCCGGTCTTGTAACTGTTCTGGTACGCGGAGACGTAGGCGCTGTGAAGGCGGCTGTCGAGACAGGAGCGGACGCTGCGGCAAGACTTGGAGAGCTGGTTGCGACACACGTGATCCCGAGGCCGCATGACGACGTAGAGAAGATTCTCCCTACGGTTTAATTTGAGAGAAGCTGTGATCCGCGGTCCGGATTAAAAAAAGGGCTGCGGGCCGTAACAGGAGAATCCCTCAGATTGATAAGTAAAGGAGCAGTCTCATGGGACAGGCATATGGATTTTTTGAAATCCCGAGTGTGACGGCAGCTGTAGTCGCCATTGATATGATGTGCAAGACGGCGCAGGTGGAATTGGTCACATGGGAGAAAAAACTGGGCGGGCGTCTTGTCACCATCATCATCCGCGGGGATGTGTCCGCAGTGACACAGGCGATCGAAACCGCTGCCGCGAACGGGATCAAAGAACCGGCGGCATACGCGGTGATCGCAAGTCCCCACGAGGAGATCATCAAGATGGTGAACCAGAGCGCGAACCGGGTAAGTTAAGGAGGCAGTGACCATGGCAGATGAGAAGAAGCCGACAGGCGAGGAGAAGAACGTAGATTCTTCCAAAGCGGAAGGCGCGGCCAAAAAAGGCAGAGCAAAGAAAACTGCAGGATCAAAAGCTGCGTCCGCAAAGAAAGCAGAAACAACAGCCAAAGCGCCTGCCAAGACAGTTCAGAGAGTGAAGCAGGCGGCGCGGCAGGCAGAAGAGGTTATTGTAGAGCAGACAATCCAGAAGGAGGAAAAAAGAATGTCACAGGAAGCATTAGGAATGGTGGAAACTAGAGGTCTGGTAGCATCAATCGAAGCAGCAGATACCATGCTCAAAGCAGCAAATGTTGTACTGGTAGGAACAGAGAAGATCGGATCCGGTCTTGTAACCGTTATGGTACGCGGAGACGTAGGTGCTGTTAAATCAGCAGTAGAGTCCGGCGCGGAAGCGGCAGGAAGACTCGGTGAGTTAGTAGCGACCCACGTGATCCCAAGACCTCACGGCGATGTAGAGAAGATTCTTCCGGCAATCAAATAAGTACGAGCGATGCCAGCTGAGGGGTATTCCGTCAGGATGCGTCCCTCAGAAGATATGCAGGATTTGCTGCTGCGGATACCGTAAGTGTGAACAGCAATAAATCCTGCATCACCAAGAGGAGAATTGATATGGACAATAGTAATGTAGCATTAATTACGAAAATGGTCTTAGAAGCAATCGAAAAGCAGAAAGCTTCGGCGGAAAATGGTTACCTCGTACCAGTCGGGGTATCCGCAAGACACATCCATCTGACTCAGGAGCATGTGGAGGCTCTATTCGGGGAAGGTTATCAGCTGACGAAGAAAAAAGAGCTGATGGGCGGACAGTACGCATCCAACGAGACAGTGACCATTGTCGGCTTAAAGCTTCGTGCCATTGAGAATGTCCGGATCTTAGGACCTGTCAGAAGCAAATCCCAGGTAGAGGTATCCGCTACAGACGCCATCCGCCTCGGTGTGAAGGCGCCGATCCGGGAATCCGGCAATATCGCCGGCTCCGCGGCAGTTGCGGTTGTGGGGCCGAAGGGCGTGATCTATCTGAACGAGGGATGTATCATTGCGAAGAGACATATCCACATGGCGCCGAAGGATGCCATGGCAGCCGGAGTACATGACGGCGATATTGTTTCCGTAAAAGCAGACAATGAGCGCGGTACTGTATTTAACCATGTGCAGATCCGTGTAGACGACAGCTTTACACTGGAGATGCATATTGATACGGACGAGGCAAATGCATCGAAAATTGCGACAGGAGACACGGTGAGGATCATATGCTAATCGGAAAAGTAGTAGGAAGTGTTGTTTCAACACGGAAAAGTGAAAATTTAGTCGGTAATAAATTCATGATCGTAGATGTTCTGGAGCATATGCAGAACGGCGCAAAACAGCTCATTGCCATTGACAAGATCGGCGCCGGAGTAGGAGAATACGTACTGGTGGCACAGGGCAGCGCGGCCAGGATCGGAAGCGGCATGCCGGATGCCCCTGTGGATGCGGCGATCGTTGGAATTATTGACGATGGAACAGGACTGGAGTAGTGAAAGATTATGGATATGAAAGAATTAAGCATGCTCATGCAGCAAAACGGGATCGTGGGCGCCGGCGGCGCGGGCTTTCCCACCTATGCGAAGCTGAATGAGAATGCGGAAACAATTATTCTGAACTGCGCAGAATGTGAACCACTACTGAGATTACATAGACAATTACTCGAAAAATATGCCCAGGAGATTGTGGATACCTTCCATCTGATCGGAGAGGCGGTGGGGGCCAAAGAGGTCATCATCGGAATCAAGAAAGCATATACCAGGACGATCGAGGCGCTCAATGCAGTCATCGGCGCTTATCCGGAGGTTCGGTTAGGGCTCCTGGATGAAGTCTATCCTGCCGGCGACGAAGTGGTGCTGATCTACGAGGTGACCGGAAAAGTCGTAAGGCCGGGCGGGCTTCCCATTGAATGCGGCGTCGCCGTGTTCAACGTGGAGACGGTCTACAATGTATACAGGGCCATGAACCAGCAGACCCCGGTGATGGATAAGCTGGTGTCTGTGGTGGCGGAAGTAGAGCATCCGATGACCGTGCGCGTGCCGATTGGTACAAGCATTGAGGAGACGGTGCGCCTTGCCGGAGGAGTGACCACACCCAACCCGGTGTATTTTATCGGCGGCCCGATGATGGGATTTATCGGAAGCGGTTCCCAGCCGGTGACCAAGACGACCAATGCGGTGCTGGTGCTGCCGGAATCCCACTATATCATCCAGAGGAAACGGCAGAAAGTTTCTATAGACCTGAAACGGGCGGCGGCATGCTGCTGCCAGTGCAGCATGTGTACGGATCTGTGTCCGCGAAACCGTCTGGGCCATCCGATCCAGCCCCACCTGTTCATGCGTGCGGCGACCTGTAAGGATGTGCAGAAGCCGGATATCTTTGTCAACACGTTTTTCTGCAGTTCCTGCGGATTATGTGAGATGTATTCCTGTTTCCAGGGACTGTCTCCGAGAACGCTGATGGCAGAGTATAAGGCAGGCTTAAGAAGCCATGGGTTAAAGCCCCCGCAGGTCGTACCCAAGCCGGTAGGGGAAGAGCGGGAATACCGCAAGGTTCCGATGGAACGTCTCATGGCAAGACTGGATCTGACGAAGTACAACAGGGAAGCACCGCTGGATGAATCGGCGGTACCGGTCCGCAGGGTGAAGATCATGCTCAGCCAGCATATCGGCGCGCCGGCTTCCCCAATCGTAAATCAGGGGGATACCGTCACCGCGGGACAGATGATCGCGGAACCGGCCAAGGGCTTAAGCGTGGGTATCCATGCATCCATTGACGGTGTGATAAAAGAAGTAAGTGAGAAATATGTGATCATTGAGACGCAGGAAGGACGTGCAGGGAAATGAGTAAGGCAATTGGAATGGTAGAATATAAGACTGTTTCAGCAGGTGTCGTGGCGGCAGACGCCATGGTGAAGACCTCTGAAGTCAGTATCATCGAAGCACAGACCGTATGTCCGGGAAAGTATATCGTCATCATTTCAGGAGATCTGAGCGCAGTCAATGCAGCCGTGGAAGCGGCAAAAACATTGCATGGAATGCATCTGATCAACAGTTTTGTACTCGGAAACCCGCACGAATCTATTTTCCCGGCTATCTACGGGGCAGCCGAGATAGAAGCGGTTTCGGCCCTGGGAATCATGGAGACATACGATGCGACTTCGATCATAGTGGCAGCAGATGAAGCGGCTAAGACAGCGATTGTAGATCTTGTGGAGCTTCGGATCGCAAGAGGAATGTGCGGAAAATCCTACCTGATGCTGACCGGGGAGGTGGCAGCCGTAGAGGCAGCCATCGAACGGGCAAAATCAGTGACTGCAAAGGACGGGATGTTCCTGGATTCCTCCGTGATCGCACATCCGGACGCACAGATCAGGAATGCGATACTATAAACAGTTGGGAGGCGGTACGATGCTTGCGATTGAGAGACGGAATGAGATACTGGAAAAGCTACAGGCAGAACGCCGCGTGGTAGTGAGTGAATTGAGCCAGTTCTACAAGGTATCGGAGGAGACGATACGGCGTGACCTGGAGAAGCTTGTCAATGACGGATATGCGATTAAGAGCTACGGCGGTGCGGTGATCAATGAAAACACCAATATTGATCTGCCTTTTAAGGTCCGGAAGAACCATAACGTGATCGGCAAGCAGCGCATCGCCGGACTGTTTAACAAGATGGTGAAGGACGGCGACAGCATCATGCTGGACGCCAGCTCCACCGCTGTCTATGTCGTGAAAGCATTGAAGGATAAAAAGAATCTGACGGTGATCACCAATTCCGTGGAGATCATCATAGAACTGCTGGATGTGCCGGACTGGAAGATCCTTTCCACCGGAGGCGTGTCCAGGGAAGGGTCATTCGCCCTGGTAGGCCCCCAGACGGATCGGATGCTGAGGTCGTACCATGTGGACAAGGCAGTGATCTCCTGCAAGGGGATCGACCTGCAGGCAGGGATCACGGATTCCGATGAGCTTCATGCGGACAACAAAAGAACCATGCTGGAATCCGCCAGAGAAAAAATCCTGGTGGTGGACGGCAGTAAATTTGGAAAGGTGGCATTCAATACCATTGCCGGGCTGGGTGAGATCACATCCGTTGTCACAGACGAAAAGCCCGACGAGCAGTGGCTGCAGGCGATGGAGGCTGCAGGGACAGAATGCATCTATCCGGAGTAAATAATGCGACAGGATGATTCGGTCAAATGAAAAGTTTTGATATAAAGACAAAAATATATTTCGGCGATCAGGCGCTGGACCGGCTCTCGGAAATTCCCTACCAGCGGGTGCTGGTCATCACGGATCCGTTCATGGCTCAGAGCAGTATGATCAATCTGGTAACCGATCCTCTGAAAAAGGGCCGCAAGGAATTTGAGATTTTCCAGGATGTGGTTCCGGATCCGCCCATCGAAAAGATTTCCGAAGGCGTGAAAAAAATGCTGGAATACAGGCCCGACGTGATTGTGGCGGTGGGCGGCGGCTCTGCCATTGACTCCTCCAAGTCTATCCGGGAATTTGCGCTGCGGGTTGACCGCTATGGGGAGGTTGGGCTGATCGCAATCCCAACGACCAGCGGGACGGGCTCGGAAGTGACTTCCTTTGCGGTGGTTTCAGATCCGAAAGAACAGAGAAAGTATCCGCTGGTATCCCGGGATATGACGCCGGATGAGGCGATTCTGGACGCGGAGCTGGTGAAAAGCGTGCCGCCTGCGGTGACGGCAGATACGGGAATGGATGTATTTACCCATGCGCTGGAAGCCTGCGTGAGTACGAACCGGAACGATTTTTCCACGGCTCTGGCGGAAAAATCCATCGAGATCTGCGGCGTGTTCCTGCTTCGGGCATA
Organism: Schaedlerella sp.; assembly: GCF_056796775.1. Classification (NCBI taxonomy): domain Bacteria; kingdom Bacillati; phylum Bacillota; class Clostridia; order Lachnospirales; family Lachnospiraceae; genus Schaedlerella; species Schaedlerella sp. The sequence continues at coordinate 32,971 of NZ_JBQIKP010000024.1, read as the reverse complement.
CTTAGACGGCAGCGATACCCACGCCAGACAGAAGATGCACTCGGCTTCCTGCCTGGCAGGTCTGGCATTTAACTCCGCATCATTGGGGCTGAACCACGGGATGGCGCACCAACTGGGCGCTGCCTTCCATATCCCCCACGGGCGGGCCAATGCCATGCTGCTTCCGCATATCATTGAGTTTAACAGTGATATCAATAAGCACAGCAAAAGCCAGACGGACTATCTGCCTGCGGTAAAGCGTTACTCCACCGTGGCGCAGATTCTGGGCCTGAGCAGCTATAATAAAATCATGACCGTGCGCTCCCTGGTGAACTGGGTGCAGTTCATGATGAAAGAAATGGATATCCCGCTGTCCATCTCCCAGATGGAGAAGATATCCAAAGAAGAATATTTTGCCGCCATCGACCGTATGGCAGATGCCGCGCTGGCCGACGGCTGTACCGCCACCAACCCGCGGGTGCCGAGCAAGGCGGATATTATGAAAATTTATGAAGCATTGTGGTGAAGCTTAGCTGCAATCGTGTCTGCTTCGTATGTGAGCAGATGCGGCTGCAGCTTTTAAAATATGTCCGAAATATTTACATCCCTATGGTGTGAGCAAACTTTTAAATGACTGTGTGGAATTAGAACAGCAAGAATATAGTATTGAAAGCCGCAGATTTCTGATGAAAGAGGTCTGCGGCTTTTATGTATAGAAAATTCTATTGACATATAAGTGTATATAGTGTATAGTGTGTATATAGATGCATCACATTAAAAGAGGAGACAGGACCATTGAAAATATTAATCTCGAACACTTCTGACATCCCATTGTATCAACAGATCAAAGACCAGATTAAGGATGCTATCCTGAAAGAAGAGTTGGTTGAAAATGATCCGCTTCCCTCGATCCGTGCATTTGCCAATGATTTGAAAGTCAGTGTCCTGACGATAAGACGGGTCTATGAAGAACTGGAACAAGAAGGGTTTGTGATAAGCCAGGTTGGTATCGGGACCTTTGTATCTGCAAGTAATATTGAACTGCTCAGAGATTCCAGACGCCGCCTTGTAGAGCAGAAAATGCAGGACATGATACAGACCGCAAAAGCACTGGATATCACTAAGGAAGAACTGAATGCAATGATGGATATTCTTTATGAGGAGGTATGACTACATGGCATCAATTTTAGAGGTTTCCGGATTGAGAAAGAGTTACGGCAATTTTGAACTGAACGATATCAGTTTTACAATTCAGGAGGACTGTATCACAGGCTTTATAGGTGCAAACGGCGCGGGAAAAAGCACAACCATTTATTCTCTGCTGAATCTGGTCCGCAGAGAGGCAGGAACGATCACATTTCGCGGAAAAGATATTTCTGCAGACGAAAGACTGTTCAAGGATAAAATCGGTGTTGTTTTTGACAGCAGCAGCTTTTATGATGAGCTGACGATTCAGGAGATGACCTCATTGATTGCGCCCTCATATTCTGAGTGGAATCAGCGTGCGTATCAAGAGTATTTAGATATGTTTTCGCTGCAGAAGGAACATATCATAGGAATGCTGTCAAAAGGCATGAAAATGAAATACGCTCTTGCACTTGCTCTGTCGCACAACGCAGAGCTGCTGATTATGGATGAGCCGACAAGCGGACTCGATCCCTTTATGCGGAAGCAGTTTATCCGCATTTTGAAAACATATATGGAGGCGGGAAGCAGGGCTGTCTTTTCTTCCACGCACAACACGACAGATTTAGATCAATCCGCGGATATGCTGATCATGATACATGCAGGAACTATTTTATTTGAAGAGAACAAAGATGCGCTGCTGGAGAAATTCAGAATCGTTAAAGGCGATGTAAAACTGCTGCCGGGTATACAGCCCTTCATGCTGAGTTTTGACAAAAGTAATTATGGTTTTACCGGCATTACGGACAAAGCTGAAAAAATCAAAGCAGCATATCCGGAGGTTCTGATCGAAAGAGCTGCAATAGAGAATATTATGCTTGCATATATAAAGTAGCGTAAAGAATCGTTTAAGTAAATGACATGGAAACGGCGCCTGTCCAACCGCACAGCCGGCATATTTTTCGCAGACAGGCAATGATGCATCTGTGCAGGTTGGGTGTGGTATACAACAATCAGATTCAAAGGAGCGTGAATCAAAATGATAATGACATTGGTAAAAAAAGACATCATGATTATAAAAGGATATGCTTTGGCAGAAATTGCAATTGCAGTCGGAATCCCTCTGATAATCGCAAACAGGCAGCCGCAAATGGGCGGAATGACAGGACTTTTGATGGCGACTTTGATTGTCTCACTAACCTTTAACCTGGCGGTTTCGGGAAAGGAAAATCAATATCCGAAAGCGACCGCTCTGCTTTCATCTACCCCATATATGAGGAATAGGGTGGTTGCGGCAAAATACATCTTATACATTATAATCTATCTGTTCTGCTGTATTGTGTCGTTCGCTGAAATGAAATTCATTCCGGAACTCAGGGTGGAATCCTTTGCTCAATCTGCGGCGTTTGTTTTTCTCTCTCAGGCGATTGGGATGGGAATTTTCCTGCCAATACAGTACAAACTTGGCTATGAAAAAACAAGATACTTATGCTTTTTGTTTTATCTGTATCCTTTTGCTGTAGATGTAATGAAACAGATGCGGCTGTTTGAAAGCTTCGGGTATTTGCGCCATTCCAATACGGGGACTTCAGCTATGATATTGTTTGCTGCCGGATTGGCAGTTTGGATCATTTCTTTTGAAATTTCGAAAAAGATATTTGACGGGAAGGACTTAGTATAAAGTGAACCGTGTGAAACGGCCGGATATCCGGAGGAAAGAGAGAATCCCCTTGTATTTCAGGACTTTGAGAAAGGCATAAAGTACAAGGGATTCCCTTTTCCTTGGGAATCAGGGAAAAAACGGTATGGACCGTCAGTCCCGTGAAAAAACATTACTGCAGTTCAAACGGAATTTCCGCGATCACTTGGGGCGCATCATCAGTGCCGGCAGTCTTATCCACGATTTTTACCACAAATTGAGAAGCTTCCGCTGCATTTGCAGTGATCTCCAAAAGGGGCTGTCCGGTTGTCTCATCGGATGCGTAAGAAATATGCTCCCATTCAACCTTTGCGCCGGCGGAATCAAAAATCTGAGGAACCAGCGCATGGGTGTCCCGTCCGAAGGGGACAAGGATTGTAAGGTGGAGACTGCTGGGGGTGGCAGCGGCCTTTGTGACGGTGAAGCCCTGGTTCTTTGACGGACTGCTCAAGCTTCTGCTGCCGGACGGGTCTGCGGATGTACGAAAGGCCAGCTTCCAGTTTCCGCGTATGGTCTTATGCCCCATCGCCTCATGGTACGCCCCTTTATAGGTGCCGATATCTTCCAGCCTTGTGCCTCCGACTGCGTTAAAATCCAGTCTGACTTCCAGGCTATCCGCGGAAGTGAGGCCCGCGGAATCCATGGAAATGCGTACAAGCTGGACAAAAGAGCCGTCATCGCTTTTCCGAGGCTGCATGAATACAGATGTCACCTCTGTTCCGTTTATGAAGGCCGGAGCAAAGAAGGGAAGCGGATCTCCCTCTATAAAGTTTAGCGGAGTAAGGAACTCAGAGCTGTTCAATTCTTCGTCTTCTGTCCGTATGGAAAGTGTATAGTACAGGTCATAGCCGTCAAAGTATACATCGGAAATCATAACCTCTACACCGCTGTCATCGGCAATGGTTCCAGGCTCCGTACTGCTGCCGTTTGCATTGACTCCGGATTTTGCGGAACCAGTGTCTGTATCACTGCCAGATTTTGCGGAGCTTCCGTCTGTATCACTTTGCGGAGCTTCTGCTTTTTTCGAATATTTTTCAATCTCTTCATATGCGGTTTTGTCCTTTGGATCTGTACGGATGTTGGTTTCCTGGATTTTTTTAAAGAGATTTCCTATAATCGGAAGATCCCTTGCAAGTGCCGGCTGGCTGAAAAGCAGACCGCCGGCACTTATTGTAATCACGGCTGCCGCAGCTGCTGCGGCCCATGCTGCCATCCGCCGCTTTCCCTGCCGTGTATGCGCTGTGTTTGTTTGTTCTGCACTTATTTGCTCTGTATTTTGCTTCACGGTACGTTCCTTTTGGGGCCTGCGGCTTAAAATCTGCCGATATGCTTCGTTCAGCTTTTCATCTACCGCATCGGGAATGACCAGCTCCCGGCAAAGCTCCTGTTTCATTTTTTGTTCTAAATTCATTAATTACACCTCCAAATTTTTGTAACCAATTTGCATAGAAAATGGACTTTCTGCCTGTTATCTGCGGGGCATTGCCTGCCTGGATTCGGAATAGGTCATTTCTTGTAAATAAAGCCTTCTGTACAGATCCCTGCCCCTGGAAAGCCTGGTTTTGATTGTATTTTCGTTCAGACCCAGGAGCTCGGCGATCTCTTTGACGCTAAATTCCTCCGCATAGTATAAAAGCAGTACGAGCCGGTATTTTGCGTCGATCTGCTCCATCAGCCTGGAAAATTCAATATTGTCTGTCACCTCTTTTTCCGGGCCGGGGTTCTCATCGTGCTCCCGCAGTTCCTGGATTGATGCCAGTTTATGCCGTTCTTTGAGGATTCTGCGGCAGTGGTTTATGAGGATCTTAAACATCCAGGCTTTGAATACGGAAGGATTTTTCAATGTGCTTATTTTTTCATAGCAGGTCAGCGCCGTGTCCTGGATGGCATCGGCCGCGTCTGGGGCGTTTTTTAAAATTCCGAACGCAATACGGAACATTTCCTGCTTGTTGTTTTCGATCAGCGTGATCAGCGCCTCACCGTCGCCGCTCTGGGCCTGCTCAATCAGCGAATGGTTCATGTATACCGCTCCTTTCGTCTTTGCTGCTGCAGCATTACACATATTAAGATAAAATAAAGGGGGAAAAGGTTTCATATTTTTTGAATTAATTGGCTTGACCGGCTTATAAAGAAATCATCAGAGAAGAGATGAAAAATATAGTACTCAAAATAAAATATCCTTTTGATAATAGTTCCTTATGCATGATATCAAACCAAAAAATCAGAACAGTTGCTGCAGCCAGGATGATGCATACGGTCAAAATTCGGAATATATCGGTATGCAGAATCAAGGACAGCAGCATCCCCTCCCCTGCAATTACGATCATTGGAATCACGGCAAACTGTACTGCGATCTGCTTTTCTGATAATGGAATCAACAGGCCGTCCTGTGCTTTTTCAAGAATGCTGTCCAACTGCAGCAGCATACTTCGAAGAGTCAGTTGAAATACCGCAAAGATACTTCCGGTCAGCAGAAGCTGACGTGTCGATTCCTGATCCAAAATCGGGATCGTCCAAAATAGTTCAACCCGGCAGATGGTCAGACTGAATGTAAAGAAGAGCAATCCGGTTAAAATAAATTCCCTGCTTAATCTGTAAATGGAGGTTCCTGCTTTCCAGACCAGGGGAAATCTGGCCAGCAGTTTCGGTGCATTTTTTCGAACAGGAAGATTGCGGAGCTTTTTTTCTTTTGCGTATTGATTTAATAAAACCGTATTATGATTGTTTTGTGCAGTATGTATTTTTTCAATAAACTGCATTTCATCTTCGTACTTTTCCATATTTAGATGAAGTGTGAGCAAATAGCGGTACAGCATGAAACACCACAGTAAAAAAGCAATACCGGACAAGAAGGGATGTATCCAGACGAAAAAAACAGATAAATATAATAAAAGCAAGATACCAAAATCAAATAAGGTTTTTCTGTTTTTATGATAGATTTTCCATCGGAGCAATCCTACGGAATTTAATAAATATAAAACAGAAAACAGGGTGTATGCAAAATCACGGTTCCAATTTACCCCATTTATACACAATGCAAGGAACAGGGCCTGTAAAAACTGCCTGCACGCGATTCCGATAAATTTTATTCCGATCAGTTTTTTCAGCCTTTTTTCACAAAACAGGGAAATAGAAGCGGGCTTTACAATAATAAGAGGCTTAACCCTGAAAAAACAGCAGCAAAAAGAATATACTGCCAGAGCGGAAATCAGGCCGTCATAGATCTGAGGCCGGAAGCCCTCTATGTCTCCGATTGCAGGAACAGCGAAAGCAGTAAAGAGGAACAAGATGTAAGCGGTGAAGAAAACGAAAAATAGAGAGGGGAATAAAAGATTGCTTATCATTCTTTTACACTCCCGCAGCCTGTTCAGACACAACATTTTATAGATATACATGCTTCATGCCTCCTTCATTTTATCAGAATCACGGTTTGACTGTATCGGATGTACAGCGATCTGTCAGGTGCAGGTAAAGTTCTTCTAATGAAACTGCATCGCTCACATGGTACTGCGCAGTGATTTCTTCTTTACTGCCCTCCGCAAGAACCTGCCCGTTGTGGAGAAAAACAAATCTGTCGCAGATGGCTTCTGCCAGATCCAGCAAGTGAGTTGAAATGAGTATGGCTTTATGCTGATGCGTTAATTTCTGCAGAATCTGCTTAAATATATGGAGTTGTCGGGGATCAAGCCCTGTGAAGGGTTCGTCTGCCAAAAATATTTCATATTGACGCAGCAACGCAAGTGCAATCATAAGTTTTTGCAGATTCCCCTTTGACAGGGCGCAGGGGATTTTGTGCAGATGCTTCTGTAACTCTAATTGTTTGATCAGACCTTGAATGGAAAGAGGATTTTGCGGATACAGCGCTTTTACAAACTGCAAATGTTCCAAAACGGTAAGCTCTTCATAATATACAGGTGTATCCGGCACAAATGCAAACGGATGATTCATATTTGACAAAGTGGATACAGGGCTTTGGTTTACCAAAATATTTCCGCTGGATGGTGTTAATTTTTTGAACATTATTTTCAGCATGGTCGTTTTGCCGGAACCATTGGAACCAATCAGACCTGTTATTGTACCACTTTGAATTTGAAAACTTACATTTTGCAGGACAGGCAATTCTGTATAAGAAAAATTGATATTCTCTACCTTAACATGCATTGTAACTCCTCCCTTTTTTGTTTGATCTTACACCTTAGACAAGGTTTAAGGTCAAGAAAAAAGAAAGATTTTCTGTATAATCTAAAGAACTATGCCTTTTCATTGTAATATATCGTTCGGATCATGCAGACGAACACAACGGTTATCATTGAAAGTGCAATCAACTGAAACGGCAAAGTCATATAAGCAGTAAAAAGCTCGAAATAAAAATACAAACACAGGATCATGACAAACAGCCATCCTAAAATGCAGATTGACTGCCTGGAAAGAAAAATAAGACTCTTTATGCGATCCTGCTTTTTTAGCTGCTCTAATTGTCTGCAGTAAGCCTCTTTATTATGAAATATTTGTTTTAACAGGTTGTCCGGCACTTCGTTTATATCTAATTCCAGATCGGCAAGCTGTTCACATAAGAGTTGATTTTGTCTGATTCTTTGCTCCTCGGTTTTGAGGTCATCCATATGTATTCTCAGAACATCTGATAAATTTTTTCTGCCTTGTATACATTCACGAATCTCTGAAACAGAAATGTCCAGTATTCTCAGCAGTTTTATTCGATTTAGCAGCTTTACATCAGCATCGGTGTATTCACGGTAACCATTCATGGGATTTCTTTGCGGAAAGATCAGATGCTCTTTTTCATAAAAACGAATATTATGACTGGTGATTCCAGTTTGATTTTCTACTTCTTTTATTTTCACAGGCGGCTCCTTCTTTCGTGATTTGTTTTTCTTTATTATATCAGGCTTTTTGCAAACTCACAAATGATTCAAAAGAATGCTGCATTGGATTTGATGGAAACACCTTATACAAAAGAATTTTGCCTGGGCCATTGAATAAAATATTGGAAAAGTGTATAATAAAAATAGATAATATATGAGCTGTTTTTATGGAAAAATGCATAAAATAGATCATATATTATCTATACTGAAAAGAAATTGTATATGCAAAGGAGAGGTGTAGCAAGGTGGCGGCAGAATATGTATGGGAGACGCCGGAAGAGATGGATCTGCTCCTGGCGCAGAGAATACGAAGGATTCGGAAGCGTCGTTTAGTTTCACAGGAAAAGCTGAGCCAGATGAGCGGAGTCAGTTTTGGATCAATCAAGCGTTTTGAAACGACAGGAAAGATTTCCCTGCTTTCCCTGACAAAGCTTGCGGTTGCGCTTGACTGCGGGGATGAGATCCGAAATATGTTTACACAGATTCCATATCGGAATATAGAGGAGGTTATTCGTGAAGGCAGATAGATATCTTAAGGTGCTGTATCAAGGCAGGCTGGCAGGTACACTGGCCCTTACACCGGAGAAAAAGGCGGCATTCGAGTATGCAGACGAATGGCTGAAGGACGGTTTTTCCATCAGTCCGTTTTCCCTTCCTCTGAAAAAACAGGTATTCATCCCTCAAAAAGACTATTTTCACGGCCTGTTCGGCGTATTTGCGGACAGCCTGCCGGATGCGTGGGGAAATATTCTATTGAACAGGCTTTTAAAGAAAAAGGGGATCAATGCGGATCAGATGGATATACTGGATCGGCTGGCAATCGTCGGGAGTTCCGGAATGGGGGTATTGACCTATCAGCCGGAAATACAGGTGGCAGAGGAGGGGAGCGGCCTGGATCTGGATTATCACAGTCTGATGAAGCTGACAAAAATTTTAACAAGAAATAACCAGGAAGATATGCAGAATATGTTCCGCAGGATGTGTTTTAATGTGTTTGCCCACAACCGGGATGACCATTCGAAAAATTTTTCGTTTCTTTATGATGAAGAGAAAGATTGCTGGAGGCTGAGTCCGGCATACGATCTGACTTACAGTACGACATATTATGGTGAGCATACCACAACCGTGGACGGAGAAGGGGCTTCTCCGGGAATCAGGGAAATCCTGGCAGTGGGAACAGTGGCTGGGCTGGGGAAAAGGTACTGTGAAGCCGCTGCGCAGGAGATTTTGGAGAAGGTGAAACAGATGCTGGGAAGGTATTTATCATGCGGTTGGTTATGAGAGTTATGACTTTCGGAGGGCAGAAATTATGCTGAACATCATTTTCAACAGAGGCACAAGGGACATCGAAAACAGGAATTATGTGTTTAGCCCGGACACCTATTTTAAATATAACTATGAGGAAGAATGGTTTGAGGATGAACTGGTGAAGAAAATGGTTTTGGACGTAGACAGTTCATCGGTAATATCTGCGCATGCAATTGACAGTCCAGTTCTTGGGGTGATCGCTCCGGAAAGACTGTCAGGCGGTGTGAAAGCCCTTATTATCATGTACAAAGAGCCGTCTTTAATAGTGAACGCCTCTTCCTGCGGGAATAATTGTGCAAAATGGATATTAGAGATTGGGAAAATACAGGATATTACCATCAGGCTCGGATATGAGATGGAGTTTGAAGAGCCTTTTGAAATCTGTATCAAAAACAGTGGGAAAGTGGTTCATAGCTACGTTGATTTTCTAAAAGAATTTCAGGAGGTGGAGATTTTTGAAGGGTAATATCAAAGTGATTGTCTCCACCAAAAAGCTGCGTTATGAGTTAAATCTGCGCAGGAATATTACGGTGATTCAGGGAGACAGCGCTACAGGGAAGACCACTCTGGTTCAGATTGTAAGCGATTATTTATCCGGAAGGACAGGACCTGGAACAGAAGTGATATGTGACAAAAAATGTGCTGTCTTATCAGGAGATACAGAGAGTGCAGTGATACGGTTGAAAGCACTGGCGGATGCAGTTGTATTTGTAGATGAACAGGAACGATTTTTGTATTCGAAGGTATTTGCAGAGACTGTGTTAGATTCAAATTGTTATTTTGTGTTTATTGCAAGAGACGGGCTGAATATGCTGCCGTATAGTGTGAATGAGATTTATTACCTTAAGAACAGCGGTTATTATCAGAATACCAGGCAGGTGTATAATTCCATGCATCAGGTATATCCGGAGATGGGTATGGCAGAGAGAATCGAACCGTCTGTTGTTCTGACAGAAGACTCCAATGCCGGTTATGAAATGTATGAAACAATCTACAGGGAGGAAAAAGTGAGATGCGTTTCCGCAGGAGGAAAATCGAATATCGCAAAGTACATTCTTGCCAATAGGCAAAAGCGGATATTTGCAATTATAGACGGTGCGGCATTTGGCGCTGACATGCAAAGTGTAATACATGCATTGGAATTATGTCAGGGAAGCCACGTTTGGACTCCAGAGTCATTTGAATACTTAATTTTACAATCAGGGATTGTACAGGCAGAAGGATTGGGGGAAATTATGCAGGCGCCTGGAGAATTTATCGAAAGCGGGGAATACAGCTCGTGGGAAAGATTTTTTACTCATTTGCTAGAAGATTTAACAAAGAATACAATATATGCTTATAGTAAGAGAAAGCTCAATCCGAATTATATCACAAAAGGAAATATTGAAAAAATTATAAAAATGTTTCCTAAACAGATATCTGATATGATCAAGGCTTTATAAGTTTATCCTGGATTTCCCGCTCTTATGCTTGACATATTTTTGCTCTGAGAGTATCATTTTTAATAGGATAAGTATCTGAAAAATCAACGGATACGACAGAAAAAGTTCATTTCTGAAAGCGAGGAACAAATCAATGGCAAGTACTCATGAGGAACAGATCAGGATCGTGCAGGAAACCGTAGCCGGCAAGGAAATCACCTTTGCCCATGTGATGGGAAGCCCGGCTCCGATCATATATCAGAAACTGGGATTAAATCCGCAGGTGGACTACCGCTCATCTGCGATTGGGATTATGAACATGACACCGCCGGAATCGGCAGTCATTGCGTCGGATATTGCGGTGAAAAGCGGGAATGTCTATCTCGGCTTCGCAGACCGTTTTACCGGGACGCTGATCATTACAGGCGATATCTCGGAGGTGTTTTCCGCAATGACGGAGATCGTGGACTATTTCCGGGATTCCCTGGGGTATGTAGTCTGCGGCATTACGAAGAGATAAGACAGAGGCAAAAAAAGTCTCTGATGACTGAGAACAGGATCAAGGGCGTATCTGTGAACTACAAGGCAGCTACGGGACAGGAAGTGACGCGATGGCTCGAATTACAAAGGAGGAACTGCTGGAAAAGCTGTTCCATAACGATTATGAACATCTAAAGGGAAAGCGGCTGCGCATGACGCGTGTGCGGGTTCCGGGCAAGGAGGTTTGTCTGGCACATGTGCTCAGCCCGTCCGAGACATGTATCTATCAGAATCTGGCCCTGCATATCGGCGTCCATGAAGGGGAAGACCATACCGGTGAATCCATCGGCCTGATTCGTTTCACCCCATGGGAAGCGGTGGTGGCTGCAGCGGATATAGCGGTAAAAAGCGCGGATGTGCAGGTTGGATTTATGGATCGCTTCTGCGGTTCTCTGATACTCACCGGAGGTTTGTCACAGGTTCAGACCGCGGTGGAAGAGGTGGTCAGATTTTTCGGTGAAGAACTGGGCTTTCGGATCTGCGAAGTCCATAAAAATTAAGATGACAGGAACAGGAAGTCAATATGAAAAAACTTTTTTTGATGGGCAGGAGCGAAGCGGGAAAAACCTCTCTGACACAGGCATTAAAGGGCGAAGAGCTTCATTATGTAAAAACACAATACACCAATACCAGCGAGGACGCGATCGATTCTCCGGGGGAATACGCGGAGTCGAAGTGCTTCAGCGTAGGACTTGCCTGCTTTTCCTTTGAGGCCGATGTGGTGGCGATGGTTCAGGCGGCAGATGAGCCGTACAATCTGTTCGGGCCTGGAGGCCGTTCGTTTATCCTGCGTCCGCTCATAGGGATTATTACGAAGGTGGATTCGCCCTATGCCAATATTCCGATGGTCAGGCAATGGCTGGTTAATGCAGGGTGTGAACGGATCTTTCTGATCAATAACGTGACCAGAGAGGGGATTGACGAGTTGATGGAGTATCTGTCGGAGGAGCTTCCCGTCCTTACACTGCAGCAGGCGAAAGACAGGCAGGCGTTGGGACTGAATGAATGGGATACTGTGCCGCTGGCAGGAGAATGAGAGACTTGCCTGAAAAAGATAAAAAAAGAAAAGCGGAGACTGCTGAATCCAGTGGTCTCTTTTTTCATTTAAGTGGGGATATTTTTGTCACGGAAACGTCTAATAGGTGTAATACAAATGAGAGGCCGGCCGGCGGAAGGGAGATGTAAATGCGTGACGAAGGAACAATTGGGAAACTTGATCCTTGCTTCTGAAAAACAAATGTATGCTACGGCAAAGTCCATCCTGAAACAGGATGCAGACTGCGCAGACGCGATACAGGAGGCAATTGTCAAGGCTTTTGGAAAGGTGGATGGTTTGAAACAGGAAAAGTATGCCAGAACATGGCTGATGAGGATCTTGATGAACGAATGCTACAATATTCTCCGCAAAGGAAGCAGGCAGGTGTCTCTGGAGGCTTGCCCGGAAGCAGCAGCCATGGAGGCGCCGGAGAGGAAGGATTACGGCCCGCTGTACGAAGCGCTCAGACGCTTGAAGGAGGAACTGAGGATCGTAACCACATTGTATTATGTGGAGGAATTTAGTATCCGGGAAATTTCGGCAATTTTAGAAATATCAGAGGGCGCTGTCCAGAAACGTCTGGCACGTGCAAGGGTAAAGCTTAGAAATACACTCAATTATATGGAGGTGGAATGGTGAGATTGGAAGATTTAAAACAGCAGTATCCGGAGCCGCCGGAATTTATCCATCAGATGATCCTGAATGAGGTAGAAAAACAGATCAAAAGTAATACGGAAAACCATGGAGAAACAGCAGGAATCAGGAGAAAGAGAAAACGCCCATGGACGATCAGACGGACAGCAGCCGCGGTGCTGGCGGCCTGTATGATCATCGGTACGGCTGCGTTTGCGGCGGTGAGTATGTATCATCTGAAAATCGAAGAGAAAGGAAAATACAGTGTTGAAACCCGCGTGATCCATGACGCGGACGAGGAGAAAAGCATTTCTCTGCCGGAAAAGATTGCGGATGTCAGGCTTGAGGCGGACTACATTCCAAAGGGGATGTGCTGGAGGGACGAAAGCCACCTGGACTTTGAGGAAAGCCCGGGATCAGGCGGAATTACATTTAGCACACTTCTGCTTGATGAAGAAAGCGACGGGCTGAACATCACGGATACGAATGTTGTGGAGAAGGAAAAGCAGGAATTTGGAGAACATGAAGGAATTTATATGCGCTATAATATGGACTCCGGTTTTTCACAAAGGATCTATCTGCTTTATCCGGAGCTGTACAGAATCCTGATCCTTTATATAAGCGAAGAAGTATCCAGGGAAGACGCATATAAGGTGGCTTCCGGCATCACGCTGCAGGAGACAGGGGAAATGCTGGATACATCCGAAGTGTGGAGCTGGAGCGAATATATCAGCCAGCAGAACCCGGTCGGAGATTCCGACGAGATTATGACTGCCGTTTTGAAAAAAGATCTAAAGCTTCATAAGGTTGGAAACGCCTTTCCGCTGGATATGGCAGGCGAGGATCTAAATGGAAATCACGTATGGGCTTCGGAGCTGGGGATGGAGATCACGGCTAAAGTGGATTCTGTAGAAGTTCTGGACGACCTGTCCCTTCTGGAAGCGGAATATATCCCGGACGAATGGAAAGATGCAGTCGGAGAGAACGGAAAGTTGATGAAAAACCAGTTATCCTATATCAAGAAGGGGGATGGGGTGAATACGCTGGACGAAGTTGTGGGGACCGAAGAGGTCAGCCAGAAGCTGGTGCTTGTGACAACAACGTATACCAACAACGGCGATCAGGAGCTGCACAACGTACTTTATCAGGGGAACCTTCTGCTCCTGAGAGAGCAGGGCAGTGAATACCGCATCTATACCTATTATGATACGGAAGGACTCTGTGACATTGCCGGAGGCGGTACCTGCGGGGAATCCGGCCAGGCATACGACGATATCGTGCAGAGCGGAGCTGCCTGGAGTCAGAAATATTGGTCGCCCCATGCGGATTATGGGAACGGCGGTAATTATATTTCCGCATTAAAACCGGGAGAATCTGTTCAGACCCGGCATGCCTGGATCGTAAATGAGCCGGATCTGGAAGATATATATCTGAATGTATGTGTAACCGGCGGAATGATGGAATTTGGCGAGGATATGATAGAGACCGGACTTGTGGATGTACGGCAGTAATCCGCATATTGGCAGGTATTAAAACGAAGAACGCAGGCATGACCGCTGCGTTCTTCGTTCTGTTTCATATCTCAGAAATGTTCCTGAAACCTCTGCTTTTTAATATACGTCTTTCCACTCGTCAATATTGTCAGCGTCGAACTTGAACGGTGCGCCCAAGATCATTTCTGTACCGCCGTCATCTGCCGCAACAATCTCATAATCGCCCATGTCGCCTGCGGTGAACTTGTCGCCTTCTGCGCCTGTGATGGTTCCGTCAACCAGTGCCATGGAAGTATAAGCTCCAAGACGTCCAAGGTCGATGGGATTCCACAGATACATATACGGGCAGGAGTGGTCGTCATCGTCGCCGATGTACTCAGCCATTTCAGACGGAAGTCCGAGGCCGGTCAGCTTCACGGAAGACTTTTCATCCTGAAGAACCTTAGCTGCCGCATTGATACCAACGGTAGTCGGAGCACAGATCACTTTCAGATCCGGATATTTTGCAAGCAGAGCCTGTGTCTGGTCGGTGGATTTCTGCGGCTCGTCATCGCCGTAAGCAACCTCTACCAGCTCCAGTCCGGAATACTTGTCATCGCTTTCCATAACTTCCTTCATTGCGTCGATCCATGCGTTCTGGTTTGCCGCCTGTGATGTAGCAGACAGAACTGCCCACTGTCCTTCTCCGCCGGAGATATCAAGTACGGCATCCATCAGAGCCTGTCCGATCTCCTGTACACCTGCTTGGTTTACAAATACCTGGCGGCTGTCCGGATTGGTCTTGGAATCTTCACAGCATACCTTGATGCCTGCGTCCATTGCTTCTTCCAAAGCTGCCTGCAGCGCGTTCTCATCGTTTGCTGCGATACAGATGGAGTCCACACCCTGGGAGATCAGGGACTGGATTACGGAAACCTGCGCGTCCGCTGTCGGAGCTTCCGGATGCTTTACGATTGCCGTGCCGCCTGCTGCTTCGATGACTTCCTGGAAACCGTCGGCTGTCTTCTCATTGAACGGGTTTCCCGCGGATTTTGTAACGATCGCATATGTACCGCTGCCGCTTTCTCCGCCGTCGTCACCGGCTTCTTCCGCGTCGTCGCCTGCATCGTTAGTAGCTTCGCTGCTGCTGCCGCTGTCAGCATTCCCACTGTCGTTGTTTCCGCCGCCGCATCCGACTGCCAATGTAGCGACCATAGCTGTGCACAATAAAGCGCTTAATAATTTTTTCTTCATGCTTCTTTCCTCCCTGGAATATGATTTTTTATACAAAGTATCCCCTGTCCGGCAGATCTGCCTTATCGAATGAAGCCCGCCCGCCACACAGGGTATGCATGAAAGGATTCCCTGTGGGTATTCTGGCAAGGACTTCTGAATATAAGCAGTTTATCCGCCGAATCAGGCCCGGATACCTGGTATCATGAAATAACTGGTATAAAAAGGTTTCAATATAACAAATAATACAACAGATGATCTTTATGCTTTCTTCTTTACATTTAGTTTTGCTGAGATGTTCGGCAGCAGTACCGCCAGGATCAGCAGAATTCCCAGTATGATCAGGATCAGCTGTGGGTTCATGTTGATCTGGCCCAGGCCGATCCGCAGGCAGATGATGGTAAAGCCGGAAATGATTCCGCCCAGCAGCCTTCCTTTTCCGCCGGAAGTGGAGATCCCGCCGAATACTGCCATCGCAATGGCATCCATCTCAAATCCGTTTCCGGTGGTGGTGTTCGCCCCATAAAGGACGGAAGTCAAAAACAGTGCTGCCAGCCCGGCCATGAATCCCATCACGGTATAGATGATGAGCCGGATGGTCTGCACATGGATTCCGGAATAGTATGCCGCCAGCCGATTGGAACCGATGGCATATACGCTCCGGCCGAAGGTAGTCTTTGCCAGGACCACGCTGAACAATACGGCCATGATGATCACGACAAAGAAAATGTAGGGAATGATCCCGACTTTCCCGGCGATCATGCGGAAGCCGTCCGCATTGGTCAGGGAAATGGATCCGCCACTTCCCAGCGCGATCTCCGCGATCCCGCGGAATACGATCTGGGTTCCCAGCGTTACGATCATGGGCGGCAGCTCCTGAAAGTTGGTCAGGATCAGCCCGTTCACCAGGCCGCACACCGTACCTACCAGTAACGCGACCAGGATTACCATCCCGAAGGGAAGTCCCTTGTTGGAGGCCATGCAGGTCATCGTAGCGGACAGGCAGACCGTAGCGCCTACGGAGATATCAATCTCACCGAGTACCAGGATGAATGCCATCGGAAACAGCAGGAACATCTCTGTCAGGTACTTCGGCATTTCTCTCAAAACGTTGCTGAACTGATAGCTTTGGGAGATACCTGCGCAAAAAATATTGATCAGGATAAACAATACGACTAACATGCCTTCCCAGCAGAATAATGTCTTTTTCAGAGATTTCTCCGGGACATTGGCAATCGTTCTTCCGGATTTTCCAGCCATAGTTACATCTCCCTCCCTTTCAGATTGTTCTTATCCATCATGCGCTGCGTGATGACATTGAGCACGATCACGACCAAGATGATGACGCCCTTTACCGTGTTCTGCGCGATCGCTTCGATTCCTACAAGCGGAAGCGCCTTTGCGATGATCGCCAGGATCAGGGAGCCTAAGAGTGCTCCGGCTACGCTTCCCCGGCCGCCGGTCATGCTGACGCCGCCGATGACGCAGGCCGCGATGACATCCATCTCTCTGCCGTACAGCATATTTGGCTGCGCAGAGGAGTAAATGGAAACCGCCAGCGCGCCGCACAGTCCGGAGAGCGTACCCATCACCGTATAGACCAGCAGCTCCACATTTGCCGTATTGATACCGGAGATCTGGGCCGCTTCCCGGTTGCTTCCCACCGCATAGACCATTCTTCCGATCTTGGTCCACTTCATGACAATGAAGAAAATGATATAGCAGATCACCATAACGATGATGACGTTGTTCACTCCGAGTACGCTTCCCAGTGCAAAGTCCTTAAAGGTTCCCAGATTTTCCGCACTGGCCCACTGGCTGTTGGCGATGATGTAGGCAAGCCCCCGGTATATATACATAAAGCCCATTGTGGCAATGATCGGCAGTACCTTTCCTCTGGAAATGATCAGCCCGATCAGCAGCCCGCACAGTGCGCCGATCCCGATGGCGATGAGGAATAATACGAATGTATTCTGCACCATGCCGTATTTCATCAGCATACCCACCGACATACCGGAAAATGCAAGCGTGGAAGCGATGGAGATATCAATTCCGCCGATCAGCAGTACTCCCAGCATTCCCAGGGTCATGATCATGATGACCGCATTATTTTTCAACATATCTGAAATGGATTTTAATGTCATGAAAGAAGGACTCCGCAGCGAGATCACGATACAAAGGACGATCAGTACGATCAGCAGGCTCGCTTCACGGGAATCGGTAATCTTCTTTAAGACTGATTTATTCTCTTTCATCTTCCCTGTTTCCCCCTTACTTTGATTTTTCCATGGCAAGCTCCAGGATGCCCTCCTGGGTTGCCTCGCCTCTGCTCAATTCCCCGGTTACCCTTCCGTTGCACATGACGATGATCCGGTCGCTCATGCCTAAGATCTCCGGCATTTCGGAGGAGATCAGGATGATGGCATATCCTTTTTTCGCCAGGTCGCCCATGATCTGGTAGATCTCAGCCTTTGCGCCGACATCGACGCCCTTGGTAGGTTCGTCCATGATGACCACTTTCATTTCCTGCCCCAGCGCCTTGGCGACCGCTACCTTCTGCTGGTTCCCGCCGGACAGGGAGGAGGCCGGGTCAAAGATGGTCACAGCCTTGGTATCTACGTCCTCCAGAAGCTGCTTGGAAATCTCGCGTTCCTTTTTTTCATCGTTGAAACCGTTCTTCGCATATTTGCCCATGGTGGGGAGGACTACATTTCTTCCCAGCCCCCAGCTCATGATCAGTCCTTCCTTCTGCCGGTCCTCAGGAAGCAGGATGATGCCCTGCTTCATGGCGTCGGAGGGCTGCTTGATCTGGATCGGCTTCCCTTCCAGATACACCTTTCCTTCGTCCGGTTTCGTAATCCCGCATACACTCTCCACCACTTCTGTACGTCCGGCTCCGACCAGTCCGGTGAGCCCGATGATTTCGCCCGCATGGACGCTGAAAGAGACATTCTTATAATACCCCATTCTGGAAAGACCTTCGACCTTCAAAACCTCCGCGCCGATTTTGACTTCCGGCTTCGGGAACAGGTCCTTGATCTCCCGGCCCACCATGGCCTTGATCAGATCTGCGTTGGTGATCCCGTCTACGTCATAGGTTCCGATATACTGGGAATCCCGGAATACGGTGACTCTGGTGGCCAGGCGGTACATATCTTCAAAACGGTGGGAGATGAAGATGATAGACACGCCGTCGTCCCGCAGCTTATCCACGATCCGGTACAGCTCCTCCGATTCATTCTTGGTCAGCGCGGCCGTAGGCTCATCCAGGATGATGATCCTCGCATTGGTGGAGAGCGCTTTGGCGATCTCTACCATCTGCTGCTGAGCGACGCTGAGTGCCCCCATCTCATCCGTGGATTTGAAATCCGCGTTTAACTGGTCCAGAAGCGCGGCGGCTTCTTCGTTCATTTTTTTCCACTGGATCATGCCGTTTTTGATGATCTCATGACCCATGAATATATTCTCCGCGACGCTCAGATCCGGATAGGATGTGGGATGCTGGTATACGGCCGCGATTCCCGCGGCCTGCGCGTCCCTGGGCCCTTTGAAATCTATTTTCTGGCCGTCTAAGAACATCTCGCCCTCTTCGGCTTTGTGAACGCCGGTGATGACTTTTATAAATGTAGATTTTCCGGCACCGTTCTCACCCATCAGCGCATGAACTTCGCCCTTTTTTAACTGGAACTGCACGTTGTTCAATGCCTTTACGCCGGGAAATATTTTCGTAATTCCTTTTAATTCCAAAACATAATCCGACACCTGCTTTACCCTCCTTCTTTTTGATCCCATAGGATGCGGAAAAGCTGCCGGCGGCAGATTTCCCGTATGCCTTCACATATGCGGAAAGACTGATTGAGGCAGGCTTTCCGTATGAGTCTATTCTATCAGCAGGCGGATTGACATAAAACAGCAATTTTCTTCGATTAAGGGTAAATTTTTTTTGTGGCAATTTTCCGGAGGATTTGCTAAAATGAAAAAATGAACTGGCTGGCGGAATGCCCGGAAGGGCTTTTGTGTGCAAAGGGGACGGGAATAGAATGAAGCTGTTAATTGCGGATGATGAACTGTTGACAAGAGAGGGGCTGGCGTCCTCAATCGACTGGGAAAGCATGGGGATCTATCAGATCTTTCAGGCGGATGACGGCCTGCGTGCCTTACATATCGCAAAGCTACAGGAGCCGGATATCATTTTATCCGATATCCGTATGCCGCGGATGAACGGGATCGAGCTGGTGGAAAAGCTGACGGAGCTGCTGCCTGACACCAGCATTATTTTTATGAGCGGCTATTCAGATAAGGAATATCTGAAAGCCGCGATTAAGCTGAAAGCCATTGATTATGTAGAAAAGCCGCTGAACCCGGAGGAGGTTCAAAAAACGGTGGCGGAGGCCATCCGCCGCCGTCAGCAGGTGCTGCGGTCCAGGCAGAATGAGGATCTGCTGTCCATGGAAACGGAATCCAATCTCGCGCTTCTGCTGACGAAGCCTTATAGGGATCACTGCGGAGAGATCGAAGCTCTTTTGCGGGAACTCTCCCTTCGTCTGTCGCCGGAAAGCGGCTTTGTGACGTATATCGTGAAGCTGCGGACCGAGGAACCTATCTCGGTGCTGATCAAGGGAATCCGGGAGAATCTGAAGGGTTTCCTGAAAAATTTCCACATGAATTCGGTTTATATCCGGATGCATGCGGTGCATCATGTGTTCCATGTGTTTGGAGAGGGCGGAGTGCCGTCCGCGGCCGTACTGTCTTCTATTGACTTTTTCTTCAAAGAGCAGTTCAGACCCTTTGGACTGTTTGTCATGAGCCGGGGAGACACGGTGAATGGAATCGCAAGGGCATATCATTCCTATGCTTCGGCGGTGGTCGCCATCCAGAACAGCTTTTTCTTTCACGCAGGCACACTGCTGACATCTGAGGATACAGGAGGGGGATATACATTTGCGGCGGAAGGTCCGGCGGGGCTGGAAAATGATACGGGAAGCTTTGCCGAGGCGCTGGAGGCAAAGGATCAGAACCGATGCCAGAGCTTCCTGGACGGTCTGCATCAGAAATACTATAAGAACTACGGAATGCTGCCGAATCAGATCAAGGACGCATATTACCGGCTGTTCAACGCTTTAAATGACTGCCGGCAGAAGTGGAAGCTTTCCGCAGATTCCGCAGGGACGGATTCCAGCGAAAGCATCATCGAATATCTGGAAAATTGCTTTACCTACGAGGAACTGCATCATACTCTGGAGGAGCGGACCAGGCTGATGTTCCAGCGGCTGGAGCTTTCTGTTCCGGAGGATAATGTGATCTTTCTGATCAAAGAATATATCGCAAAGCATTACGGCAGCGATCTGCTATCCATCAAGGAGATCAGCGATTATGTGCATTTGTCCGCATCCTATGTCTGTACATATTTTAAGAACCAGACCGGGCAGACGCTGAACCAGTATCTGACCGAATACCGTATGGAAAAGGCGATGCGCCTGCTGGAGGACGCCAGGAACCAGATCGCGGACATTTCCGCCAAGGTGGGATACAGCAACGGAAATTATTTCAGCAAGAGCTTTAAAAAGTTTACAGGGCTGACGCCTTCGAAATACAGGGAAAAGATGTTGGGGTGATTATCACAAATGGATACGGGCATCGGGAGGCCGGACAATGGGAATTCTTTTTCATAAAATCACGCGTTTTTACAGGAATCTACGGCTTCAGACCAAGCTGACGATCACGCATCTTGTCATTGTTACGATACCGATGGTGGCAATACCGGTGCTGTTTTTTACACAGCTCTATGACATGATCGTTGCCGATACCGTGCGGAAGGAGCAGGAGGCAGCCATTCAGACCGCGCCTTTGATCGAGGAGACAGTGGCGGATATCCTAGCTGCCAATGGACAGCTTACAGAGCATGAATTTTACAATAAACTGGTCAATCCGGCACGAACGGAAGATCTGGAGTCCTTTGTAGATTCGAAAGAAGCAGAAGCGTTCAGAAAGGAAGCGGAGGGCCTGGCAACGGGGGGAATGATCAGAGATATCCGCCTTTATGTGGATATCCCTGACGGCGGAGAGTTTTTTTCGGAAAGCGCCCTGGGGCCTCTGGCGGAACCCATGGACCGGGTGCGTAGGACTTACTGGTACGGGATCTTTGCGGGAGAGCCTTCCACCAGCAAGCTGTTCTGCCCGTCCTTTTATCTGGGTACCTATGAGAAGAGTGTATACGGGGATATTGCCTATATTACCAGAGGTCGGACAGTCTACGAAGGAAGATGGATCACGTTTTATCTTGCCGTTTATTTTTCACAGGAGCACTTGGACGAGCTTTTGAAAAATAATATGAGCTCCAACAGCAGTGTGGCCTATATCATCAATAATCGGGACAGCATGGTTGCCACGACGGATATCGCACTGTCAGGGACGTACCATTTCAGCTACGATGTGGTGCAGGAATCGGTCATGTCCTCGAACAATTTCATCTCCAAAAACATTCTGGGTGAGGATGTGTATGCCGGGTTTAACCGGATCCGCAATACGGACTGGTTTATGGTGGTGGCGGTCCCATCGGAACCGCTGATCCAAAAGAGCCGGATCTTTATCGGACTGTTCGGGCTGGTCTATCTGGGGTGCATCCTGGCGTCCTTTATGATCGCCACGCTTTTGTCCAGGTCTTTGACGAATCGCCTGTCGGCAGTGATCGACCAGATGTCAAAGTGCCGTCTGGGGCTTCCGGCGGCGCTGCCGGATTCGGATGCCCAGGACGAGATTGGGGAACTGGTGGATTCCTACAACTATATGACCCATATCATCCATGACCTGGTGGAGGAGCAGGCAAAGGCGGCGGAGGACCTGCGGATCGCGGAGTTCAATTCCCTGCAGGCACAGATGAATCCGCATTTCCTGTATAATACGATGGATATGATCAACTGGCTGTCACAGCAGGGACGTTCCCAGGAGGTGACCATGGCCGTGCAGAAGCTGTCCCGGTTCTACAAGCTGACGCTGAGCCGGAAGCAGTCCTTAAGCACCATCCAGGATGAGCTGGAGCATGTGTCGATCTATGTGGAACTGCTGAACATGCGGTTTGCGGATAACATTGATTTTATTGTGGATATGCCGGACAGCCTGATGGAACGCCCGATCCCGAAGCTGACCTTCCAGCCGGTGGTGGAGAACTCCATCCTCCACGGCATCATGGAAAAGGAGGAGAAGGAGGGAACCATCGTGCTTACCGGTTGGGAGGAAGAGCATGGGATTGTGATCCTGATCTCGGACGATGGGGTGGGGATCCAGCCGGATATACTGGAGAACATTCTGGCTGAGAAAAAGATTGCGGAGGGAAGCTCTGGGACCAATATTGCGGTGTACAATACCCATCGGCGTCTGCAGCTCATGTACGGTATGGAATATGGTCTGAAATACAGCAGCACGCCGGGGGAGGGGACAGAGGTGGAGATTCGGATTCCGTGAGGACGGCAGTCCGTCAAATATGAGAATGTATAAAGTGTATAGAAAATGCCTTGCGGCAGATATTATCCACAAAAATAACAGCTGTATGTCACTTCTTGAGCATTTCTTGGAATTTGCTGGTTATAATGGGTTTATTAAATGTGTGGAGGATAGATGGATGCGGCGGTATACTCTTTTGATTGTGGATGACGAACCTGGAATTACTGATATGATAAAAAGCTATTTTGCGTCAGAATATGATGTGCTTACAGCTTATAGTGGCAGGGAAGCGCTCCAAAAGCTGGCAGGGAAGCCGGACTTGATTCTTTTGGATATCAATATGCCGGAGATGGATGGTCTGGAGGTCTGCAAGAAGATTCGGCAGTTTGTTTCGAGTCCGATTCTGTTTCTTACGGCACGCGTTGAATCAGCTGATAAGATCATAGGTTTTCGGGCAGGGGCAGATGATTATATTGTAAAGCCTTTTGACTTAGATGAGCTTGGGGCACGGGTTGCGGCGCACCTGCGGAGAGAACAGCGTTCGATGGAGAATCGGACCGTCCGCTTTTTTGGTGAGCTGGCCATTGACTATGGAAACCGAGCCGTATCAGTAAGTGGACAGCCAGTTTCGCTGACAAAAAGAGAGTTTGACATTTTGGAACTTCTTTCTATGAATGCAGGGCAGGTTTTTGACCGGGAACGGATCTATGAAGCAATATGGGGAATTGACGGTGACGGAAACAGTGGCACGGTGATGGAGCACATCCGAAAGATTCGGGCAAAACTGGCCGGATACACATTTCACAGCTATATTGAAACTGTTTGGGGGTGTGGATATAAATGGAACGCCTGAAAAATATGGATTTAAAAAAAGCATTTTTTGTGTTGTCGGTCTGTTGTATCATGGTTTCCCTGTTGATTCTTTTGCTGCTCCTCGTATTCTGTGGAAATATCCGTGACAGTTATCCTGCCGGAGGAATCGAGATCCGGTCGGATGGAACAACGATAATGCTGGAGGGGCCGACAAAAGACCAGCAAAGGATTTTAAAGATAATAGATGTGCTTCAGTTATTGGCCTGTATCCTGCTCCCGGCCGGAGGATTGGGAGCAGCGGGGGTTTTGTTTTACCACATAAAGCTGAAGATGCCAATCGCTGTTTTACAAAAGGGGACGGAACGTATCCTGAACCATGATCTGGATTTTTCAGTTCCAGAGGTTTCAAAAGATGAACTGGGACAGATCTGCAGAGGTTTTGAGACTATGCGTGCAGAGCTTCTTAAGGCAAATCAGGAGTTATGGGAGCAGGCAGAGGAGAGGAAGCGGTTGAATGCGGCATTTTCCCATGACCTGCGCAATCCGGTTACCGTATTAAAGGGAACCATTAAGCTTATACGGCAAGGCAAAGAGGACGGACAAGCTTTTGAAAGATTGGAGGATTATGTGCTTCGTATTGAGAACTATGTGGAGGCAATGAGTGGAATCCAGAGATTGGAGCAGCTTCCGTTCCAAGAAAGGGAATGTGCATATTCCCAGCTTCATGCAGAATTATTGGATACGGTGAAATTTTTGGCGCCAGCAATGGAAACGTCGGTAATTGTACCGGAGACAGGGCACGTGAAGCTAGATCATGGAATATTTTTAAATGTTGCTGAGAACCTGATCAGAAATGGGGCCCGGTTTGCCCAGAATAACCTGTCTGTTTATCTGGAGGCTCGGGAAGGCTGTCTTCTTCTGACGGTAGCAGATGATGGACCTGGCTATCCGGAAAAGCTGCTTCGGGATGGCCCCAGGCCTTTTGGCAAGATGAGTGAGGAAACGGAGCATTTTGGGATGGGGTTATACAGCGCCCGGATACTATGCCTGAAACATAGAGGCTCACTGGAATTAAAGAATCCGGCAGGCGGCGGGGCATCAGCAACGGCAATATTTCGGATAAATTGATTTTATTCATTTCATAATCTTGAGCGTTTCTTGAGAATTGTCCATTATACTCATCTTATCATTGATAAGGAGAGTGTTTTTATGGTTATTGAAGCAAAAGAACTATCGAAGATTTATGGCAGTGGCGAGAACCGTGTAGTAGCGCTTGATAAGGCAGGACTTAAGATTGGACAGGGAGATTTTATTTCAATAATAGGGCCTTCCGGCAGTGGGAAGAGTACATTGTTACATTTGCTGTCAGGATTGGATCGGCCTACGTCTGGGAGCCTGACTTATGATGGAAAGGATATTTATAGCTTTCATGATAAGGAACTTTCTGCGTTCCGACGCAGACGGATTGGTTTTATTTTTCAGCAGTTTAACCTCCTGCCTGTCCTGACGGCAAGGGAAAATATTATCATGCCGATTCTTCTGGATAAGAAGCAGCCGGAAGAGACCTATCTGGACCAGCTTACGGGACTGCTTGGAATTCAGGAACGCCTGGCCCATCTTCCCCATGAGCTTTCAGGAGGGCAGCAGCAGCGTGTTGCCATTGCCCGTGCCCTGGCGGCGCAGCCCGACATCATTTTTGCAGACGAGCCGACAGGGAATCTTGACAGCAAAAGCGGGAGCGAGGTCATGGAACTCCTTAAGAACGTCCAAAGAAAGATGGATAAGACACTGGTGGTCATTACCCATGATAACCGGATTGCAAAGATGGCTGACAGGCAGTTTGTAATCGTAGATGGTATTCTCTCGGAGGTGGCAGCATGAAATCATATCGTGTTTTGGCGTGGAAAGAACTGCTTGCCCAGAAAGTTACTTCCATATTAATCCTGATTGCTGTGATTCTCTCTACGATCATAACAACTGTAATCGGGCAGTCCATCGGCATTTTAAATGCAATGAAGGAACAACAGGCAATTGCCCTTGCAGGGGAAAAGTACGGTTCCTTTGTGCAGCTCACAGAAGAACAGCTTGCCGCAATAAAATCTGATTCCCGTTTTTCCTATATTGGCGCGGCGATTGACCTGGGGACGATAGAGCTGAACAGCCAGCTTAGACTTAGCCTTGTAGAATATTTGGATCATAGTTATGAGATGTATCCGGCTTTTACAGAACTCTTGGAAGGACGGCTTCCAGAACGCCCGATGGAGATTGCGCTGTCAGAGGATGTGCTAAAATTTCTTGGCTTTCAGGGAAAAGTCGGGGATAAGATTTCCCTGACGGCTTCGAAAGCATGGCGGCATGGGATTCTGCCCGCAGTGGATTATACGGAGGAATTTATCCTGACAGGAATTACGAAGAGTAATTATGTGGCGTATACTTACGGCATGCTTCCAGGGATAGTGGGAGAGGGGACGGCAGAAAGATTGTTCCCGTCCGGGCAGGTGTATTATGTAGTGAATTTTCGGACGGCAGATAAAAAAAGTATGCAGAGTACAGTAGAGGATGTGGCGGAAAGATTGCAGATTCCGGAGCTGGATGTGACTTATAACATAGTTTATCTGTCTGCTGCAGGAATTCCGTATGATGATACGGAAGAAACCGGGGAGAGCGGAATGGATGTTTCGTTTCTTCAACTGGCCGGTATTATGGTCGGCGGTCTCGTTCTTTTGGCATCGGGCCTTGTGATTTACAATGTGCTGAAGATTTCAGTATCGAAACGTATGAAAGAATACGGGGTGCTGCGGGCCATTGGAGGCGAGAAAGGGCAGCTTTACGGGATTGTTTCCCTACAGATTCTGTTTCTATGCCTGATTGGGATTCCAATCGGGATGCTGATTGGGTTTTTATCGGCAAAAACGATCTTTTCGATGGCGACAGGACTTGTATCTCCAGAGATTTTCATGGTGCAGGATGCGGCAGGATTACAGGAACTGATACAGGAGAACAGTTCTGGAAAACCGTTGTTACTCGCTGTGGGGGCGCTTTTTACCCTGTTCTTTGCATTTGCCGCGGCTGTTCCGGCTGTCCGGTATGCCGGAAAAGTGGCGCCGACTGTGGCCATGTCCGGAAGGGACACAAAAATCAGGCGCAGAAACCGCAGAACAAAAAAGATTCGAAACTTCGCGGCATATTATGCCCGGCTGAACCTGAAACGCAGCCGCGGCCGGACGGCTATCACCATTTTGTCCCTTGTGATGAGTATTACTGTATTTGTTGCCACGCAGAGTTTTACGGCCCTTTTAAATGCCGCGGAGTTAATGGAAGAAATGCGGCTGGGGGATTACTCCATTATAAATGAGACGGCAGGCTTTACCAGTGCGGATTTAGAGAACTTACTGGGGAACGAAGCGGTGGATTCGGCAGCAGCCATTCAGTTTTCCCTTTATGATACGGAAGAACTGATTTCCGGAATGTCGCCGGGATTTGAATTAAAGCCGGGGGAAACTCTCCAGGTTGTCGGCCTCAATGAAGCATATATGGATTATTATACCCAGGGGAGAATTTCAAAAGAAGATATGAAGCGCCTCAACGCAGGAGAAGGCTGCGTTATAAAGAATCCGTTCCCCATTGTTTATGAAGGGAAAGAGTTAGAGCATTCGGAATTCCGGGCAGGCGAAACGGTTTCTATAAATGGAAGAGAGCTGCCGGTGATAGAGGCATTTGACGGGACAGACGGATTTGCTAGTGTGGGGAATCAGGGGTTCACGAACGGAATCCAGGTAATTGTGTCTGACCGGCTTTACCCGGAACTAACAGGGAGAAAAGAATATCAGGAGATATGTCCTGTTTTGAAAAGGGAGGCGGACAGGGAGCAGTTTGACCTGACGGTAGAAGCGCTTTGCCGGGAAATTCCGGGCACCACATATCTTTCCTATGAAGATACGGACCGTCAGCTGGCGGAAAGCTATGAACAGATACGGATGCTGGCATGGGGATTGATCCTTTTTGTCGGGTTGATCGGCCTTTTGAATATTGTGAATACGGTCTATACGAATATCCATACACGGGTAACGGAGATTGGGATGCAGAGGGCGATCGGTATGAGTCATGAGGTGCTTTATCAGACCTTCCTGTGGGAAGGGGCATATTATGGAATCATTGCTGCCCTTATCGGATGTGTGACGGGTTATATCTGTACTATTTTTGTGGAAGCCGCGCGTACGGATACCATCCAGCTTGTTTCAATTCCTGCAGTTTCCATGGCAGAGGCTGCTGTAATGTCTGTGCTTGCCTGCCTGATTGCAACGTGCATACCATTGAGGCGGATTGCGAAAATGAGTATCGTGGATTCTATTGAGACAATAGAATAAGGAAAGTCAGTGCGTATCTGCCAGGCAACAGGGGTACAAATGTTGTCTGGCAGAAATAATTTGTCTCTATATGTGGAATGTAGACTTACGAAATGGGAATAACGATATCCGTTATATAATTTTGGGGATTTCCTTTCAGAAATCTGCCAGGTCCTTTTACATAGATTTCCCTTGAAGGAGACAGCAGTTTATATCCATTTTCTTTTGCATACTTAAGGATTTGCTGGTATGCCTGGTTTAGTGTTTCGTAGCTTCCGATATGTCGGGTACATAATGTGTTGGTGGAAGGAAATTGTTTAACAGTAACGTCATTGCCTGCAATAGTACCGATAAAAGGAACACATAACTCAATTTCTGTATTTTCCAGATTTCCAGGCTCATAATAACAGCAAAAGGGTGCGCCTGTTGCACGTCCTCTTATAGCTTTATAAAGAGTTCCTATATATTTCCCCATATCACAGTATTGGCCTTTAAAAGATATGGAAACGGCTTGGATGGGGGCATTTTTTTTGATTTCAAATGAATATATCATAATTCTTTTCTCCTTGCGTTAAAATAATAAAAAGTGATCGACCACGTGTTTTATAAGCATACTTGAATATTTTTCATTCTGCAATGAGACAGTTTATTTTAAACATAATTTTTAAAACTGTCTCATTGCATAGGGAAAGGAATTGTACTATGATTTAGACAGGAGGTATGAAATATGGCGAATGAAGATAAAAAAGATTTTAATGCAATGTTACATGAAAGTAAGGATATGCCGAAGATTCAAGTGATTACGGATCAGAAAAGTATTAAAAAATATGGTGGGGACAGAATGTATTTTGCGCCGCCAATTGAGTATGATAAAATTATGAAGAAGATTCCTTACGGGAAGGTGACCACTGTAGGAGAGATTCGTGTACATTTTGCTAAGTTAAGTGGCGCAGATTTTACGGAGCCTATTACAGCAGGTATTTTCGTTTCTATTGCGGCATGGGCGAGCCATCAGAGAACAAAGGATGAGACGCCTTACTGGCGGACACTGAAAGCAAAAGGGGAGTTAAATCCCAAATATCCAGGCGGTGTGCAGGCGCAGAAATCAAAACTGGAGACAGAGGGCCATACAATCATTCAAAAAGGAAGAACGAATATCCGGTACTATGTAAAAGATTATGAGGATTTTCTTTTTGATTTGTAGTAAAATACATCGTATGATAAAGGGGTAATACAGGTATGTGGCAGATTTCATTCATTCTTTTTTTAATACCATTTTGTATATTTGCGAGAATTATGTTATGTGATCCCAGGACATTATGGAGCGGCGTCTCCTTTTTCTGGATGATGACATGTCTGGCTGTTTTTTTGTTTTTTATATTATCCGAATATTCAGAATGGCTCGCGGCACATGACGCAATCATCGGAATCCTGGTTTTTCTGTTTATTTTGACGGTAGTCAGTGTGATTGCATTTCCTGCGGTTTTGATTGTCACGTTCTTTATAGAAGGTATAAAAATCATCAGTCATGAGGGAATGAAACCGTCTAATTTATTATCTATGCTATTTTCAATCTTGCTGTCTGTATATCTTGTTGCCTGGCCGGTGATCGGGAGTCTGGAAAAAGGAAAATTTAGTACAATACTCTACGTAATTATTAGCTTTTCTGCAATATATGTATTGTCATTGATGGCAATGTATTCACTATCTGCAATTCTTAATCTTATTCACCTGAAAAAGAAGAGGAATGCGGACTATATTATTGTACTGGGTTCCGGTATTATTGGAACTAAGGTCACGCCGCTGCTTGCGGACCGAATTAATCGAGGGATAGAGCTTTTGCGCTGCAATCAAAATGCAGTACTGATCATGTCCGGAGGGCAGGGGCCAGGCGAAGATATTCCGGAAAGTGAGGCTATGGCGGCTTATGCGGTCGATCAAGGAGTGGATGACAAAAGAATCATAACAGAGCAAAAATCGGTATCAACTGAGGAAAATCTGATGTTTTCAAAGGAGTTGATAGATAAGGAGAATGCTAAAATAGTTATAGTTACGACTGCTTATCATGTTTTCAGAGCCTTAATTCTAGCGAAACAGCAAGGAATAAAATGTGTAGGGTTTGGCGCAAAGACGAAATGGTATTTTACATTGAATGCTTTGATTCGTGAATTTGTAGGATATCTTCAGCTGACCTGGAAGAGACATGCTATTGTAATTGGCATAATTGTATGTATTGCAACAGCAACTATTAGATGACTTCCTTTAGTGTTGGAATTCCGCGATATAAGCCAGAAGTGCTTGAAGCAATGGAGGAAGCAAAGCGTACTAGCGGAGACCCGAATACAAAGAGATATAGAAGCTTTGCGGAAGTATTAGAGGATATAGATTTATGAGATATGAAAGATTTCTGTTTATACACGGAGAGTAGAAAAAGCCCATGCAAAGAAATATTTGCATGGGCTTTTGAAATCCGCTATATTGTCCTCTATTTCTTTAGATGAAAATATTCTGAAAAACAAGAAGATGTATTGATAAGGTGTTTAAAACGTCCCTTTTCTTTTATTCGGCCATTTTGCATATAAAAAAGTTCATCATACTTATCCAACAAGTTCGGTTCTAGATGATGAGTAATCGTTATGAGTGTTAAATCCTCCATTTTTAATAATCTATTTTCAATATCATATGCTGTTTGCATATCAATAGCGGATGTACCCTCGTCTAATATCAGAATAGGTTTATTTCTGATTAAGGCGCGTGCAACTGCAATTCTTTGTTTTTGTCCACCAGATAGATTAGATCCATTTTCTCCCACCTGATATTGCAAGCCAGGTGGAAGTTCTGATATAAATTCGGTCAATCCGCTGTCCGCTATAACTTTTTCAATTCGTTCTTTTGGATAATGTTCATGCAAACAGATATTGTCGTATATGGTTTCATCAAACATATAGATATTCTGATGAATTATTGAGGACAACTGAACCACGTTATCTTTATCCAGCATATGATATTCCGTATCGTCATACAATATTTCTCCGGTGTATGTGGAGTAGTAACCAGATAAGAGTTTAATCAGTGTACTTTTTCCGCAACCGCTTTTTCCAACAATAACGTATTTTTTACCTTTTTCAATAAGACAGTCTATTCCGCTTAATGCCTCTTTTTTCCCGTCATAGGAAAAGGACAAATCCTTTGCGCATATATGAGATTTATATGTGGCTATATTCTCTTTTTTGGGTGGCGTTAAGGAATGTTTTGATATATTTTCCAACTTTTCTACAATAGGTCGGACACTTTTCATTTTAGGAACATTTGTAAATATCATAATAAGAGGGTTTGCCAGATTACTGCTTACTTGTACCATTCCTAATAAAGTCCCCACAGTTATGCGTCCCGTGATAATAAAATAAGCAGATAAAAATAAAACCACAATCTGGACCATAAGGGCTAGAAAAGCAGAGAGCCCCTCATTTAGTGCAAATAATCTATCAACACTATATTTAGAATTGATTGTTTCAGTATTTACTTTATCAAATCGCTGTATTACGCTTTTTACCATGGAATATGATTTAATAATTTCAAATCCAGACAGAATGTCTTTTAAGTTGGCTGTGAAATCTGCCAGCTTTGAAGAAAACATATTCTGTTTTTTTTCCAGTGTTCCACCGAGCAGGCTTGGAACAAGGATCATAACTGCAATCGCGGCTACTACGCAAATTGTAACAATGATATCAAAATAAATCATCAGCACGAAAGACGATATAAAAATAACTGTGTATTGTATTACTTCAAAAAGAGGAAGTAAAAAATTGTCCTCCAACATTTTCACATCATTTGTAACGACAGATATGTAATCAGCGGTATTTTTCTTTTCAAAATCTTCTATGTTATGATTGATTGTTCCCCGAAAAACATCTGAACGGATTTGAAACATAATCTTGCATATTACTTTTTTGCTGAGCAGAGATTGAAGATAAAGAGAAAATCCCAATACTACAAAATAGATAATCGAAAATACAACCAATCTTAAAAATTGCTGGAAATTTTTATCAATAGCTATATCTAATAGTTGCTGAAGCAGGACAGCTATAAAAACATAACCCAAAGAAGCGATTATGCTGGTTAAAATTGTTAAGATAAATAATAACTTGTTTTTCCTAATATAGATGCTCATAATAACCTCCTATTATACATGTTGCGTGTATGTATTTTGCTTAAAATAAAATTGCCTTTCGACAATTTTATCTTCATGTGCGACTTTATGCGTTTTCTTTGCATAATTTGGCGATTTCGTCATCAATTACTGGAAGACCTAAATTATCCATAATTGATTTAATCATTAAAAATTTCTGCCATGTTTCATCAGCAGTCATGGGATATATAGTAGGTATCGACCAGAAGTTCGTTAAAAGAACAAATAAATCTGCTAATAATTTTGGCTGTTCAGACTGAATAGAACCGTCTTGTATTCCTTCCTCTATCAATTCTTGATACATAGGTGCTAGTTCTTGATTACTTTCAATCAGTTTTTTTAGAAAAGCTGGACTTCCCATAAGTTGCATGGACGCCATACTTAACTGATGATGTTCTGTTTCATCAAAAGATGTTCTTAATACGCACTTTAACTTTTCTAATCCATTCAGTTCTTTGTGCCTTTTTGCTTTTTCAAAGGGATTGCTTTCATAAAAAAGTTTTTCACATAAAGCGTCAAATACTTCTTCCTTTGACTTAAAATGATGATAAAAAGCTCCTCTCGTCAGACCGCCCATTTCACTTATAATGTCTAATACAGTTGTTTCTTCATATCCTTTTTCTAAAAATAATTTTAAAGAAGCGTCCAATATTTTTTGAACTGTTTCTTCTGGATACTTATTTCGTGGCAAAAGCTCACCCCCTTATACATGTATTTTGCACGTATATAGTATCATACAATTTGCATGTATGTCAATGTTTTTTGATAAGCATTATTCAAGTACCTGCATGCGGTACAGAAAAAGCTGTCCCAATATCTGTAATTCTCCAACAGAGCGCTGCCCTGAATACACA